>NZ_JAWOAR010000283.1:0-6912 GCF_046498435.1 Longimonas sp.
GTTGCGAGTCCGCTGGATGCGCTGGCGGATTAGGATACATCCACCAGCTCCTCCTTTGCGGGGCGCCGGAGCTGTTTGATCGCGTACTCGCGCTGCATGGCGGCGGACTGGCTGTCGTAGGTTTCGGTGTGGATAACCTCGACGGGGGTGCGTCCGCGGGTGTATTTGGCGGCGGTCCCGGCGTTGTGCTCGTCTACGCGACGCTCCACATCGGTGGTGTAGCCGGTGTAGTAGGTGCCATCCGCGCATTCGAGGATGTAGACGTGGTGCGGCATGTCAGAGTTGGTTGTTGTCGGTAATACAAGATCGCAAGCGTTGCTTATCGCTTTGTCTACCGGCGTGGGGCCCTTTTGTCTTGGTATCTATTTAGCGACGTGCCGTCCTGGACACGTGCAGTGCCGATGGCATTCGCCCCACAGATTGCCGGGGACGTAAGCGGTACCGACAGTGGTCGGCACAGGTTACCCGGCTATGGGTTTCCTTAGCCCGGGATCAGGAGCGAAGCGGATATCCCGGGCGTTCATTCGTTCCCTACAAAAAACACGGCGTTGCTCATGAGGAGCTGGCCGTTGTGCCAGAAGCCACGCGTGAGTGGGTTGTCGACCAGGTAGGTGATGCGCCCCTGTCCGTGGGACTGCACGCCAAAGACGAGGGTGTCGTCGAGCTCCTGCTGCGCTTCGTGGCCCATGAATCCGGTAAGCGGAGCCGTGTCTTCGAGCGCGGCCACGGTCCAGCCGCTGTCGAGGTAGGCAAAGGCGCGGGCGGAGCGCTTCAGCGTGAAGTACCGTTCGATGCCAAACGCCAGCGGGTGCGAGCCGTCGAGCGTGGTGGCATGCACACTGCCGGGGGTGCCCCGGGTGGCGGCCTCGCGGGCGCGGTCTTCGTAGCGGTTCAGTTCGGGGGATGCGTCGGCGCTGTCTTCGTCGGCAGAGGGCGCTGCCAGGTCGAAGCCGTCGCGGCCCGACAGGGCGCTGTTCGCGGCGCCAAGGGCAATGACATGCCCGCCGTTCTGGATCCAGCGTTGCAGGGCCTCGGTGCGTTCCTCGGTGAGCCAGTCGCCGTACGATCCGCTGGGCATGATGAGCACGTCCAGGTCGCTTAGCCACTCGTCGCGGAAGTTGCCCGGTTCGAGCAGTGTCGCCGGATACCCGAGCTGCTGCTCAAAGAAATGCCACACCTCGCCCACGTTCAGCGAGGCGAGCGGGTCGCCCGCCAGCACGCCCACATGCGGCGCGTCGATGTAGCGGATGTTGCCGGAGCCCAGGTCGGGCTCTTCATCCATGAAGCCGGTAGCAGTGCGGTAGAGCGAGCGCTCGTGCTCGGCAGCGGTCTCTTGCACGATGCGGTCGAAGTCCGCGCCCATATTGCGGTTGTTGGCGCGCAAGATAGCGAGCGTGCCCGGCTCAAAGGTGCGTCCGTTCAGGTCGAACGCCTCACCGGCAAAGCGCACCTTCACGCCGGCCTCGATCAGGTCGGACAAGAACGAGGCGTCGGCGATGCTGTGCCAGTTCGCGAGGTAGGCGTACGGCCGCTCGGTGTCGGCGCCCTGCAAGGTCGGCGGCGCGGCTTCTGCATCCCCCGAAACCGACACGGACTGCTCCAGCACGTAGGCCTCCAGTCCGTAGGCGTAGGGCAGGCTCCAGCCGGTCATGTCGTAGGTGACGGAGTCGACGACGGTGGTGCGCGGCTCCATCAGCACTTTGGCGAGGCGGCCCTTCGGCTGGTTGAGCGATACCACGAGATCGCCCGGTTCGATGGCGGCAGACTGCTCGGTCTGGTCGGCGTAGCGCAGGCCGCTCCGCTGCGTGTCCGTTCCATCTCCGGCAATTGTCGAGGCGATGCCCTGCGCTTCCAGGTGCTCGTGCAGCGCGTGGATGCGGTCGTCGCGGGTGCCGGGCACGCCTTCGTCGTCGGCGTCGCGGGCTTTGACGAGGTACGCGCTGTAGTCGCCGGGGGGATTCGAGGCGGCGGTTTCGTGATACGACACGAATTCGTCGACGAGGCGGTCGGCCTCGCGGGCGGCGGTTTCGACGGTGGAGAGGCCGGTGGCATGGTGCCGCACGAAGCGATCGCGCAGGCTAAGGGTGTCGCCCTCCACCGTGTGCACCATGAGTCCGGCGCGCCCGGAGCCGCCCTGCTCGTAGGTCATGCCAATGGCGCCGTTGAAGGTGGGCCAGGTGTCGCCGTAGCCGGGATAGAAGAGGTCGAAGCGCTCGCGGGTGAAGTAGCGCCAGCCGTTTTCGTCGAAGTAGCGGGCGTGGTTGCGGCCTATTTCGGTCTGAATCTCGCGCTGCCACGCGGCAATGTCTTCGTGGAACGGGTCGGCAGCGGGTGCAAAGTAGTGTGGACTGTCGATGCCCTGCTCGTGGTAATCGACGTGGACGTGCGGCATCCAACGGTTGTAGAGCTGTAGGCGGTGCTGCGTCTCTTGCTGCGAGGCCCACGCCCAATCGCGGTTCAGGTCAAAGTAGTAGTGGTTGGCGCGTCCGCCGGGCCAGGGCTCCTGGTGCTCGCGAGCCATGCGGCGTGCGTTAGGCTGCGCGCCTACTGATTCGCGGTAAAAGTTGACGTAGCGGGCGCGTCCGTCGGGATTCACGAGCGGGTCGAGCAGCACCAGGGTGTTGTCGAGCCACGGCTGCGTCTGGTCGTTGGTGGGATCGGCCAGTTCGTAGAGCGTCTGCATGGCAGATTCGGTGCTCACGCTCTCGTTGCCGTGCACGTTGTAGCTGAGGTAGACGATGGCGGGCGCATCATCGGCGGTGGGCGCGCCGTCTTCGAGTCCGATGCGGCGCAGGTTGTCCTGGCGGATGGTTTCGCGCTCGGCGAGCAGGTCGGGATTGCTGATGTATGCCACCATGAGCGTGCGGCCTTCGTAGCTTTCGCCGTAGGGCTCGGCCTCCACGTTGGGCGAGGCAGCAGCGACATGCTCTACATAGTCCATAACGCGGTGATGCGGGGTGAACTGCGATCCCATCTCATAGCCCAGGAAGTCGGCGGGCGACTGCAGGTCGGTGGACTGGGCGGTGGCGGGTGTCGCCGTAGCGGACATCAGCCCGAGGGCGGCCAGGAGCAGGTGCCGAAGATGAGGCGAAGCGGTCGGGACATAGGCGAGAGCGTGCACATGAGCGATTCGAGCCAGCAGGGGGGCGGAGCGAGTGGAGATCGGTAGGTATTGGGCCAGGGGCAGCCACCTATCGCTTTCTCCTAATAGAATAAGGTAGGGGATGCGCGGGTCGGTGTCCAGTCCCAATGTGGCTTAACCAATGAGGTGCGCGGGGGAACGCACGAAAACCGCTTCCGTAGCGCACAAGTCGTTTATGCGTTGTTCATTTTTAGTCTACACGTCGTATGTCTACAATCAACTTGTCGCGATCGCACAGCATGGGCACCGGTGACGCCCGCACCGCTGTGGAGAAGGTGGCCGACCAGCTCAAGCAGAAGCTCGGAGCCGATTATCACTGGGAGGACGATACCCTGAAGTTTGACGGGGGCGGCGCCAGCGGCACCATTGATGTGGAGCCGGAGACGGTGCATGTTGAGATTAAGCTGGGTATGCTGCTTTCGGCCATGAAGGGCACGGTGAAAGAGCAGGCGAAGGGCTACCTGGACCAGTATTTGAAGTAGGTTAGGGGTGGATGTGTGGAGGTGCGGAGGTGCCTCTTCCACACGTCCCCACCTCACTTTCGCATATCCACACCTACGCCGTATCCGCGGGTGGCCAGCAGCCGAGGAGGCGGCGCACGGTGACGAGCTGGCCGATGTGGTAGGCGTTGTGGTCGAGCACGATGAGGGCCGAGCGCAGCAGTGTGTGGGTGTCGTGGGTCGGCACCGGCTCGAACGGGTCGGACTCGTCGAGCAGGGCCAGGAGCGTGTCACGGTCGGCCACGACGGTTTCGCAGCTGGTGTGCCAGGCGTTGCGCGAGGGCGGGATGGGCGCATCGGGCCAGTAGGCAGCGGGCCAGGTGTCCGGGGCGTAGTCGTCGTTCTGGCTGTAGCGCAGCAGGTCGGCCTGCGCCAGGCGGATGTGCTCCACGAGCTCCCAGCCAGAGTACGGCAGTCCCTCTGGACGCACCCCGCGCTGGCCGTGGGGCCAGTCGGCCACCGCATCCTGAAACGAGGCGTGCGCGGGGAAGTCGCCAATGAGGCTTTTGCGGATGTGCTGGCGCAGGGCGTCGTGCATGGCAACAGGAAAGCTTGGGAAGAAGAAACGGTTGCGTATCAGACGGGACGCGCCTATGCTATGTTTGAAAAGAGTATGCGCATCCTGCCGTGCCCCTTGTACAAGCTACTACATCGATGACGCACTGGCTACGTCGCGGATTGGTGGGCGCGCTTCTTGTGTGGGGCGTGGTGCTGGCTGTGCAGTGCGAGCAGCCCGCCGTTGACGCTGCCGAAGAAGCTTCTGGGCCGTATACGCTGTACGTGGTGCGCCACGGCTGGCATGCTGGACTCGTACTGCCGCGCGCGGCGCTGGGGAATACGGTGTGGCCCGTGCTCGACGACTTTCCGCCGACCGAATACGTCGAAGTCGGGTGGGGCGAGGCCGCCTACTACCCGAATCCCGATGCCGGACTGGGCACGCTGCTGCGCGCGGGGCTGTGGCCTACGGCCAGTGTTGTGCATGTTGCGGTGTTCGACGGGCCGGTGACCGACGCCTTTCCGCAGCACGCCATCGCCGCCATTCCGGTGTCCGAGACCGGGATGCGTCAGGTGGCCGCGTTCGTAAAGCAGAGCATGAACAGTGCGCATCCCGATCCGGTAGCACCGGGACGCTATCACAAAAGCGCTTTTTTTTCGTCGTCGCTTCCGTATCATGGGCTCAACAACTGCAACCAGTGGACTGCGGGCGCGCTGCGGGCGGCGGGCTGCCGGGTAGCTCCCTGGCGCACCCTGCGCGTATCCCGCCTGATGCACGATGCACAAACCTGTGGTCGCTGGATTCAATCTGCTCATTAAAGCGTATGCCTATGCACATCCACTTCTGCAACCCCGACATCGCCGAGCACCCTACCGGCGGCAATCGCTACAACACGGCGTTGCGCACCGCGTGGCCCCCGAACGACACGCTCACCACCGGCACTGCATGGGCCGACGCACCCGCCGAGGCCGACGCGTGGATCGTTGACAGCCTGCTCCTGCGCGATGACGGATTGCTCGATGCCTGGGCCACGGGGCCGCCCGCGATGCTCGTGGCGCACTACCTGCACCTGACCGATCCGAACGAGGCCGACTCCCGCGCTGCACAGGAAGAAGCCGATCGCCTGTCGTTGTTTGGGGGATACGTAGCGCCCAGCCGCTTTGTAAAGCAGCAGCTCAGCCCCCACGACATTGCGCCCCGCCGCATGGTTGTAGCGCCGCCCGGACTGGACCACGCCTTTCGCACGGGCCGCAACGCGGCGGAGACGGCCCTCGTCCCGCCGGCCCATCTTTTGACTGTGGCGAACCGCCTCCCCAACAAACAGCTCATTCCGTGCCTGCACATGCTCGAAGCCCTGCGCGACGTGCCGTGGCAGTGGCACGTCATCGGCGACGAGACGCTCGACCCCGAGCACGCCGCCGCCTTCCGGGAGGCCGTCGCCGCCTCGTCCGTGTCCGATCGGGTGCACGTGCAGGGAGCCGCGTCGGAGCAAGATGTGCGCGCCGCCTACGCCCGTGCCGACGTGGTGCTCTGCCCGTCGCGCTTTGAGACGAGCGGCATGGTCGCGCGCGAGGCGCTGGCCGCGGGGGTGCCGGTGCTCGGCTTTCGGGTGGGTGGGTTGCCCGAAACGCTGGGTGCGCTGTCCGCAACGTGCCTCGTGCCTGCGGGCGACTTTGCAGCACTGCGGATGCGCTTGCAGGAGGTGCTTACCACCCCGCGCCTCCACACGCAGATTGCGTGGCAGGCGGTGCGCGTAAGCCGCGGCACCCCCTGCTGGGTCGAGACGGCATGGCGCATCCGCCAGTTTGTGCAGCAGGTGGCCGTCTGATGTATACCACTCAACGGGGCGAGAGCCCCTGAACGATCTGCGTTGCACAGCAGAGCCTACGACGGGGGGTATCTTTTGCTCATACAGCAACTGCCCCCACCTTTCCCCTTGCGCTCGTCGCGAGGCCCTGTACCTTTTTGAGGCTAATCACAGGACCAGGAACCGATGGCACCCCGTCGGTGCAATAGCAGCGGACGCTCCTGCGTACGACCCGCAGTGTCGAATCTATTCTGTTGCGCCTTCGCTGGGGACGCGAGCGGTTCAGACCCATACAGAGAGGCTGTTTGCATCCCCTACTGCTCTGTCACAGGTCAATGGTTGGGTTGCAACGTGCCCCGTTTACATGCTGTCATCTTGAGCGAAGCGGCTCCGCCAAGGAGACGCGGAGTCCTGACATGAGCGAAGCGACTGATGAACGCAGTGAATAAAGATCTCCCTGGAGGTTGGCAGGGGCCTCATGTCCATCTGGCGTTACCAGGCCCCGAGGAGATGGTTCGACTGCGCTCACCATGACAGGCTTCGTGGAGGCTGATTGCAAGACAACCATCAAAATGAGGGTTGACACAGCACCAAGTAAAGACAGGCATGAAGTTGGGGGTTTGTGCGTTTCAAACCGGTATCATGTGCGCCCCGACGTTACTTAATACACGCTCTCATTCGTACGGTGCTGCGTTTCACATACGTGTTTGATCTATATGATGTTACGTCATCCCTCCCCCTACATCCCCCCTCCTCTGAGGGGGACTTGAGGAATGCCTTCCACGGTTCCTTCCTCCTCGGGGAGGACAGGTAGGATGGAGGGGAAGGTCCGATCTCCTGTAATATGAACGACGCCGACCATTTCCCTCATCAAGGTCTTTCCCGGATGTTTCAACAAGGGTGATGTTATCCGATCCATTGAATTGCAGCATATCGGGTATATAACGTTCAAGCTGCACCGACCGGT
>NZ_JAWOAR010000025.1:0-11942 GCF_046498435.1 Longimonas sp.
TAGGTCTTCAGTTTAGAGTGCCCGGGTTTCTTTCCTGAGCAGGCAGCGTGCTGCATAGCTGCTGCCTGCTCAGGAAAGAAACCCGGGCACTCTAAACTGAAGACCTAGAACCCAAACTCCGAAGCCCACAAGACAACATCCTGAAGATACAATAAATCCACAGGACAGACAAGTGGAGCCTACACAAACAAATCCAAGGGAAGAATGGAAAGAGATGGATATTAGGACAAGGGACTGTAAGGGACAGAGGGAGGAAACCACAGCTTGTAGACAAGCTCGCGAGCAGGCCCTGACTGGGTAACTGCAAGCATGGTGCACCCTTCCGCGAGGCCCTCGCGGACCCCCGGGGCCGACGGTTCACCCGCTTGATGCAACCGAATATGAGCCCGTGCAAGGCATCATCGATGCAGCCACCGACACGTACGGCCAGATCGACAGCGTCATCCACACGGTGGGTTCGATCATGCTGAAGCCGGCCCACCTCACCTCTATCGAGGAGTACCGTGAGCAGATGGCGCTGAACATCGACTCGTCGTTCTTTACGGTCAAAGCAGCCTCGCGGGCGCTCATGCGTTCCGGCGGAAGCATTGTGCTGAGTTCCTCGGCCGTCGGACGCATCGGGCTCAACAACCACGAAGCCATTGCGGCGGCCAAAAGCGGCATCATCGGGCTTACCCGTGCTGCGGCGGCTACCTACGCCAAGCGCGGCGTACGCGTCAACTGCGTGGCTCCCGGTCTGGTGGATACGCCGCTCGCAGCCAACATCCTGAAAACCGATGCCGGGCGCAAGCAGTCCGAAGCTATGCACGCCCTGGGTCGCGTGGGTCAGCCCAAAGACGTGGCCGATGCCATCTGCTGGCTTGCGGACCCGCGTGCCGACTGGGTAACTGGACAGGTCATCGGCGTTGATGGCGGACTCGGCACCGTGCGCAGCAGCTAAACGCTTGCCTCTATCCTTCACGGACGCATCGCCGCTGCCCTTCCGCATCCCCCCTTGCACAACACCCCCCATGCGCCGCCTCCTCGTTTTCTTTCGCGATCAACTGAACCGATCAGCTCCGCTTCTCAAGGATACTGATCCGGAGCAGGATGTGTGCGTGCTCACTGAACACACAGCACCGGATACGACCGAGCACGTACAGAAACGCGTTTATGTGGTGGCGGCGCAGCGTTATTTCCGCGATGCCCTGCGCAACCAGGGCTTTACGGTGCACTACGAAGCCTGCACCGACCCGGTCGAGCAGGCCGGTCCACTGGCACAACTAAGGCGTGCTCTGCACGAGCATACCCCCGACGCCGTTCACGCTACCAAGCCCGGGTCGCTGGCGCAACAGCAGGGCCTGGAGCACGTCTGCAATGAGGCGAATGTGCCGCTTACGTTTCACAACGACACGCATTTCTTGTGCGACCACGACACGTTCGCCACCTGGGTCGAGGGCCGCACATCGCCCACGCTGGAGTACTTCTACCGCGAGCAGCGCCGCGCCTACAACTGCCTGCTCACCGATGATGGCGACCCCGTGGGCGGCAGTTGGAACTACGACAAGGACAACCGCGCGTCGTTTGGCGCCGATGGTCCTGGTCTGCTCCCTGAGCCGCCGTCGTATCTCGACGATCCGTACGTGCAGAAGGCCATTGCCGATGTGGAACAGGCGTATCCCGATGCACCCGGACGCCTCACTGAGCCGTTTCCGTGGCCCGTGACGCCCGAGCAGGCGCAGGAAGCGCTTGACCGCTTCATTGAGGAGCGTCTGCCTACGTTTGGTACGCACCAGGATGCTATGTGGACTGGGCGTCCATGGCTTTCGCACTCGCAGCTTTCGCCTGCACTCAACCTGAAACTGCTCGACCCGCACAAGGTCATCGAAGCCGCCGAAGCCGCCTACCATAGCGGCCACGCCCCGCTCAACGCGGTGGAGGGCTTCATCCGGCAGATCTTGGGCTGGCGCGAGTTCATTCGCGGCCTCTACTGGCACCGCGCTACCGAATGGTCCGCCATGAACGAGCTCGATGCCACCGAACCGCTGCCCGAGTTCTACTGGACGGGCAACACGCACATGGCGTGCCTGCACGATGCGCTCACGCAGGTCGTCGATCACGCCTACGGCCACCACATCCAGCGCCTGATGGTTACCGGGCTGTTTGGCTTGCTCTACGGCATCAACCCACAGGCGCTAAACGACTGGCACGAAGCGTTTTACATCGACGCCTGGCCGTGGGCGTCGGTGCCTAATATGCTGGGCATGTCGCAGTATGCCGACGGCGGCTACGTGGGCACCAAGCCATACACTGCCTCGGGCAAATACATCAGCCGCATGAGCAACTATTGCTCCGGCTGCCGCTACGACCCCGGCAAAGCGACCGGCGCAGACGCATGCCCCTTCACGACGCTGTATTGGGACTTTTTGGATCGCCACGAGGACACGCTCAGCGGAAACCGACGCATGAACTTCCAACTCGCCAATCTACGGCGTAAGGAGGATACGGAGCGCACCGCCATTGCCGAGCGCGCGTCGCAGCTTCGCAGCCTCGTGCACAACGGAAAGCTGTAACCCATGGGCGCAAGAGCGGCGATCGCGCTCCATTCCGTCGCAGCGCAGACCGGCGGCGATACGAAAGAATAGGTTCGACGCTACAGGTCGGACGCAGGAGCGTCCGCTGCCACTGCACCGACGGAGGACCGTCGGTGCCAGGTCTTGTGATTAAAAATCCCACACTGCCTCGTGACGCCCCCATTCAGGGGCTCTGCCCCGTGCCACGTTCGATAGAGCGGGGGCTCTTCAGAAGGCAATAGCCGGAACGCACCAGCATCAATCCACCTTTTAAATCTCCCCCCAGCACGTACCTGCTATGTCCAACGTCTCCCTCGTCTGGCTTCGCCACGACCTGCGCCTGCGCGACAACCCTGCTCTCCACGCTGCCGCCCAGCAAGGAGCTGTGGTGCCGGTGTTTGTGTGGGATCCAGCGGGCGAAGCGCCGTGGCAACCAGGCGGCGCACACCGGTGGTGGCTGCATGAGAGCCTGCAATCGCTGCAATCGGACCTGGAAGATGCCGGATCGCGGCTGATCCTGCGAGAGGGACCGGCTGAGCAGGCGCTCCTGGACTGCGCCGAAACCGTTGGGGCCACGCATCTGCACTGGAATCGGCGCTACGAGCCTCCGCTCGCCGCTCAGGCCCAAACGGTTGCTGATGCGCTCAACGCATCGGGATGCTCCCCCGTATCCCACGAAACCCAACTGCTGCACGACCCCGAAGGCGTCGAAACGACCAGCGGCGGGCCGTACCACGTCTACACGCCGTTCTGGAAGAAGGTGACCGGCCACGATCTGCTCCGCACCGATGCGCCGCCACTTGGTGCGCCCGACCTCTCGGGCACCGCACCCGACGCCTGGCCCGACAGCGCCTCGGTGCAGAATCTCCACCTGCATCCCAAACACCACGACGGCACCGGCTGGACCGGTGGGCTTGCCGACACATGGACGCCTGGCGAAGCGGCAGCGCACGAGCGCCTGCAGTACACGCTGAGCCACGTGATAGCCGACTACGAAACCGAGCGCGACCGTCCCGACCACGATGGCACCTCGCGCCTGTCGCCGTACCTGCACCACGGCGAAATCAGTCCGTTACAGGTGTGGCGCGCCGTCACCGATTGGGCTGAGGCGAACGATGCCCACGAGGAGGCCGAACCCTATCTGCAAGAACTGGTGTGGCGCGAATTTGCGTATCACATGGTGCACCACTACCCCACGATTCCGGATGAAACCTACCGCGATAAGTTCAAAGACTTTGCCTGGACCGACGACGCGGAGGCGCTGCAGCGGTGGCAGCAGGGGCAGACCGGCTATCCGATTGTGGATGCGGGGATGCGTCAGCTACGCAAAACCGGCTGGATGCACAACCGCGTGCGCATGATCGTGGGCTCGTTCCTCACGAAAGACCTGCTCATCCACTGGTATCACGGCGAGCGCTGGTTCTGGGACCACCTGGTCGACGGCAACCTTGCCAATAACGCGATGGGCTGGCAGTGGTCCGCAGGCTCCGGCGCCGATGCCCAGCCGTTCTTCCGCATCTTCAACCCGGTGTCGCAGGGCGAGCGCCACGACCCGAAGGGCGACTACGTGCGCAAGTGGGTCCCCGAACTGCGCGACCTGCCGACGAGCGATCTGCACGCGCCCTGGGAGGCCAGCACCCGCACGCTTCGCAACGCAGGCATCACGCTGGGCGACACCTATCCCAAGCCCATTGTAGATCACAGCCAGGCCCGCGATGCCGCGATGGCTGCGTATGACGAGGTGCGATGAAGGTAGGGACGCATCGGCAATGCGTCCCTACTTGCGTTAACAATCAATTCCCCAACCATCCTACACCATGCCCACCCTCCGCTTTCCCTCGGTGCTCGACGTTTCTGCCCAGGCGCTCTACGACTGGCATGCGCGTCCGGGCGCGTTCGAGCGCCTCACCCCGCCCTGGGCCCCCGTGCAGTTGGCGGCATTTGAGGGGATTCAAGACGGCGAGCGTGCGGTCATCCGACTCGGTTACGAGCCGCTGGCCCTCACCTGGATCGCCGAGCACCACAGTCACATTGCCGGACGCCAGTTCTGCGATCGGCAGGTGCAGGGGCCGTTCAAGGAGTGGAGCCACACGCATCGCTTCGAGCCTATCAGCAACACGCGCAGCCGCCTCATTGACGACATCACGTACGACCTTCCGCTTGCGCCGCTAAGCACGGCCCTGGCGCCCTACCTGGCAGAGCCCGAGCTGCGCCGCCAGTTTGCGTACCGCCACCGCATCACCCGGCACGACCTGGATGTGCACAACCGCTACCCCGCCTCCAACAAAACCGTGGCCGTAAGCGGCAGTAGCGGACTCGTAGGTCGGGCGCTGGTCGCTTTTCTGCGTACGGGCGGATACACCGTGCGCCGCCTGGTCCGCCGCCCGGCCACGCGCCCCGATGAGATTACATGGAATCCCAGCACGAGTCAGGTGGATGCAGAGGCGCTCGCCTCGGTGGATGCCGTGGTGCACCTGGCCGGGGAGAACGTCTTTGCCGCACGCTGGACCGATGCCAAGAAAGCGCGCATCTTCGACAGCCGGGCCCGTGGTACGCGTCTGCTGGCCGACGCCCTCGCTTCGCTCGACAATCCGCCCGACGTGTTTATCTCCGCCTCCGCGGTCGGCGCCTATGGCGATCGTGGCGATGCGCCTGTCACTGAAGATGACACGCCGCGCACTACCGACTTCCTGGGCGAGGTCTGCGCTGCGTGGGAACGCGCCACGGCCCCCGCCGAATCTGCAGGCATCCGCACCGTGCAGCTACGCATTGGCGTCGTGCTTGCGGCCAACGGCGGCGCGCTGCAGGTGCTATCCCCGCTCGTGCAGGCCGGGCTCGGCGGCACGCCCGGACGCGGCACCGCCTTTGTGCCGTGGATTGCGCTCGACGACCTGCTCGGGAGCATCGTGCACACGCTGCACGACAACACGCTCGCCGGGCCCGTCAACGCTACCGCGCCCGAACCCGTGCGGATGCGCACGCTTGTTGACACCCTCGGCACAATCTTCAGTCGGCCCACGCCCTGGCGCATCCCCGAAGTCCTAATTCGCACCGTAAGCGGCGAAGCCGCCGATGCGATGGCCCTCAAGAGCATCCGTGCCCGTCCCGCTCGGCTCACAGAGCACGGCTTTACGTGGACATTCGGCGAACTATCCGCAGCGCTGCGTCATGCGCTTGGTCGCACACTGCGTCCGCACCAGCCGCAGCGCATGTAACCGCCCGGATCTCGAAAAATGCTATTGCGACAGAATTACAAGACGCACTGATCTTGCACCCGCAGGCTATGGTACTTACCTAACAGTGCACGACCATCCTCTTTCCAAACCCTGCATGTACCGTTGACTACCCATCCCGTAACGATTGTCGGAGCGGGCCTGGCGGGTCTTACCTGCGCTACGCATCTGCACCGCGCCAACATCCCGTTTCGCCTGATCGACGCTGCCGATGCCGTGGGCGGACGTGTGCGCACCGATACCGTTGAGGGGTTCACGCTCGACCGCGGCTTCCAGGTGCTGCTCACCGCCTACCCCGAATGCCAGGAGCATCTGGATTATAACGCCCTCGATCTGCATCCCTTCTATGACGGCGCCCTCGTTCGCACGCACGGCCACTTCCACCGCATCGCCGACCCGTTCCGGCATCCGTTCGACGCGCCGCGCACGCTCTTTGCCCCGGTAGGCACGCTCGCCGACAAGCTGCGCGTAGCCCGCATGCGAAGCACTCTCACCGGGCAATCGCTCAGCGAAATCTTTAGCGCACCCGAGCAGTCTACTCGCCAGGCCCTGGCCACACGCTGGGGCTTTTCGGACCTGATGATCGACCGCTTCTTCCGCCCGTTCTTTGGCGGCGTCTTTTTCGATACGGATCTCCAGGCCTCCAGCCGCCTGTTCGAGTTTCTGTTCAAGATGTTTGCCGAGGGGGATACGACGGTTCCAGCGCAGGGCATGCAAGCCATTCCCAACCAACTGGCCGCGCAGTTGCCCTCCAGCAGTATCGACCTCAACACGCAGGTTACCGCCATCGAAGACAATCAGGTGCGGTTCGACGATGGAACGTCCGCGCCGGCTTCTGCCATCGTAATTGCTACCGATGCCCCCGCCGCACACGAGTTGCTCGGCGACGACGCGATCTCTACCAAGCAGCGCAGCACCACCTGCCTCTACTACGCCGCATCCGAATCGCCGCTCGACGACCCGATCCTCGCGCTGAACGGCGACCAAGACGGCTTGCTCAACAACGTCGCGGTCATGTCGGATGTAGCGCCGTCGTACGCCCCCAAGGGCGAAACGCTCATCTCGGCGGTTGTTGTGGGCAATCCGCTTGAAGACGACGACGCGCTCGAACGCACCGTGCGCCGCGAACTCATCGACTGGTTTGGGCTGCCGGCCGGTGGATGGGCCCACCTGCGCACCTACCGGATCGAGCACGCCCTACCCGATCAAACTCCGCCATTTGTACGACACGATGCCAACATGGTGCGCCACCACGAGGGCGTGTACGTCTGCGGCGACTACCTGCGCACAGCCTCCCTCAACGACGCCATGGGAACCGGGCGCATGGTCGCCGAGGCCATCCGCACGGATCGCTCCGTGCCTGCCTAGCCCGAGACGCTGCTCCAGCATCATGCCCAACGCACTGCATCCCGCTACCCTATTGCTCGTGCACGCCGGTGCAACGTGGACCATGGTCGGCGTCATCTGGGTGATGCAGCTGGTTCACTATCCGCTGTTCGCGCAGGTGGGCCCCGAAACCTACGCATCCTATCAGACGCTCCACATGCAGCGCATTACGTGGATCGTAGGGCCGGTGATGCTGGTTGAACTCGGAGCCGCAGGCCTGTTGGCAGCCGGATACGTAGCGGCTGTGCCATCGCTTTACGCGTGGACGGGCGCCGGGCTGCTTGCCCTCATCTGGATCAGTACTGGACTCGTGCAGGCCCCGCTGCACAGCATGCTCACCAGCGGATTCGATGCCCCAACCCACACCTGGCTCGTGCGCTCCAACTGGCTCCGCACCATCGCGTGGACGCTGCGTGGCATCCTGGCGCTTTGGATGCTCACCTTTCTCTTTCGTACTCCGTAACCAACCCCGGCAAGACCATTATGCAAGCGATCTGGAATGACACCGTACTGGCCGAAAGCGACGATACTGTTGTTGTGGAAGGCAACCACTACTTTCCCCCGGAATCTGTCAACGAAGCGTATTTCGAGCCCAGCGATCAGCGGACGACGTGCCCATGGAAGGGGCGCGCCTCGTACTACGATGTGGTGGTCGACGGCGAGCGCAACGAAAACGCCGCGTGGTACTACCCCGAACCCAAAGAAAAAGCCACACACATCAAAGACCATGTGGCGTTTTGGAACGGCGTGCGCATCGTGGAGGCGCAGGCAACGGAATGAATGCACGGCGGTATAGAAGCTCCCTCGGTTTCGAGGTTTCATGCACAACGCGGCCCCCTGCCCAACCTGCTAACTGGCTATGCCTGATGTTCTCGACCGTGCCGCCGACCGTGCCACGGCGCTAACGATCCGTCCGGTACTGCCGCACGAGCGCATGCAGATCCACTTTGAGCATCCGCTTTCGGATGCAGGGTTTGCTGCGCTCTGTCAGGAAAACGACACCCTCCACATCGAACAAAATCCCGACGGATCCCTCCTCATCATAAGTTCAACTGGTGGCCTATCTGGAGCACGCAATACGCGCATCATGCGCTACCTGGATGAATGGGCCGAAAAAGACGGCACCGGCATCGCCTTCGATTCCAGCACCATGTTTCGGCTTCCGAACGGCGCGCACCGCATGCCCGATGCGGCGTGGGTACAGCGCGAGCGATACCTGGCGCTCACCGAGGACGAGCGTGCGGGATTTGTGCCGCTGGCCCCCGACTTTGTGATTGAACTGCGCTCGCCCACCGATCCGCTGCACGCGCTCAAACACAAAATGAACGAGTACGTGCGAGCGGGCGTCCGTCTGGGCTGGCTCATCGATCCGCAGACCGAAACCGTGACCACGTACACGCCCGATGATCCCCCCGAGGCGCTCGACCGCCCCGACCGCGTTGCAGCCCAGGATGTGGTCGAAGGCTTCACGCTTCCCATGAAACGCATTTGGGATCCGCTGGGCACGGCATAAACAGAGGCTGTGGCAGAATACGACGGGCTTGTGCTTGCATGTGAGGACGGTATTTCCGTACATGAAGCTTATTGCTTCCTCCAATCGGCGTACCTGCTTCCACCGCCCTGCCCATGCCGCACCTGCCCATGATGCTCCGTTGGTTACTCTGTTCGCTCTCTGTCTTTCTGCTTGCCAGTCTGTGGAGCACGACGTCTACTCCGGCCATCGCCCAGTCGCCTGAGCCCTGCCGCTCAACGCACGATGCACGCCAGGCCTTTGGTCGCTGCGCCGGGGATTCGTTTGACTTCTACGCGTTCGGCCCGTACCGCGACAATGTGCCGCGCCCCGACGCCGTGCTGGGCCATGCCTTGGGCACCTGGCACACCACGTACGGCACCATGGAGACGTACATCGACACACTGGCATCGGCGGCGTCCGACCGCGTGCGGCACATCCCGTATGGCACGAGCATCGAGGGCCAGACGCAGCACCTGCTGGCCATTGGAGGCTCAGTGCACATTGAGGCGCTCGACAACATCCGCGCCGACATGCAGCGGCTAACCGATCCGCGCGCCACTTCGGAGGCCGATGCCGAGCAGATCGCTGCCGAGCGGCCTGCCATTGTGTGGATCAACGCTGCAAACGATGGCAACGAGACAGCTGCCTTCGAAGCCGTCATCCAGATGGCGTATCAACTGGCTGCCGGAGAGGACGAACGTACGCAGCGTATCCGCGATGACGTGGTTGTGCTCATCAACATGGCCCACAACCCCGAAAGTCTAACGCGCCACATTGCGTGGTACAACGCCTTCGGCATGGGCGATGCCGATCCGCAGGCGCTGGAGCACAACGCGCCGTGGGGGCTGAGCACAAACAACAATCACTACCAGATCGATCTCAACCGCGACGGACTCAGTCTCACACAGAAAGAGAGCCGCAACGTGACGACGGCCATGCAGCACTGGCGGCCGCAGGTGTTTGTCGACCTCCATGGGCAGACGACGCAGTACTTCTTCCCTCCCAATGCCATTCCGGTGAACCCCACCTACCCGGATCAGCTGGCCGACTGGATCGACCGCATCGGACGCGGTAACGCGGACACGTTTGACGAATATGGGTGGAGTTATTACACCCGCGATGTGTTCGATCTCTTCTATCCCGGCTACTGGGATTCCTATCCCAGCTTCCACGGCGCCACGGGCATGACGTACGAAACGGATGGCGGGGGCAGCAAAGGCAGTCGCTGGCGCCGCGACGACGGCACGATTCTCACGTTCGAGGACGGCATCGCGCATCACTTCGTGGCCTCGCTCGCCACCATGGAAACCGCGGCCAACGGCCATGAGGAACGGCTCATGGATTACTATCGCTACTTCGCAGACGCGCTGGATGAGGGCACATCCGGTGCGTACGCCGCTGCTGTATTGCTTCCCGGATCAGACGCGCGTGCCGCGGCCCGTCTCGCCACGACGCTGCGGCGGCATGGGATTACTGTGGAGCAGGTAGACGATAGCGGCACTGTGCAAGGCTACGACGTGGTGGACGATGCGACTGGCTCTGTCGAGGTGCCAGCGGGTGCATTTGTCGTGCCGTTCGATCAGCCTAACTTCCGATTGGCCGAGGTGCTGCTTGCTCCCAATGTGGATCTGCCCGAAGGCTTCCGCCAACAAGAACTCACGCGTCTCGCCCGCAACCTGTACCGGGCCCCCGGCGAGCGCGAAGGGTATGCATTTTACGATATCACAGCGTGGAATCTGGCGCTGGCCGCCGGCGTGCCCATCGTGTGGACCGACACCGCACCCAACCTGTCGACTACGTCTGTAACGCTCTCCGAGGATGAACGCACAGCCGCCGGTGGCTGGCACGGCGATGTGGCCGAAGCACTTACCCCCGATGTATCCACGCAACGCGCGCAGAGCGCCTACGTGTGGCCCTCCGGATCGCGCGGTGCCACCCGGCTGCTTGCCCGCCTGATGGGCGAAGGGTTTAACGTGGCCGTGGTTGAACGGCCGCTGGTTGTCGAAGACACGCCCTTTCCACGGGGCAGCTACATCGCCCGCGTGGAGCGCAACCCCGACGACCTTCACGATCGCATTGCCGCGCTGGCCGAAGAGGCCGGGGTGGATGTCCGCGCCACAGATACGGCGTTCCAAGCGTACGGCCCCACAGGCACAGGCTCCGAGGCCACCCGCAGTCTGCGGGCTCCGCATATCGGCGTGCTGGCGGGCGATGGCGTGAGCATCACCTCGTATGGCGCGCTCTGGTTCACGCTGGAGCAACAGCTCGGCCAGCCGTTCACAGCGCTCCGCACGCGCACGCTTACCTCGGCTGCACTCGACGCGTTCGACGTACTCATCCTGCCCAACGGCTCGTACAGTACCCTCACCGATGCTGCTCGCGAGCGCATGGCCAACTGGGCTCGGCAAGGCGGCACGCTCATCGGATACGCCGGCGGGGCGCGGCACCTTACTGACCACAACGTTGGAACCTCCTTCTCAACAGACGAAGAGGAGGAGTCTGTCTCCACCGACACGCTGCAAACCCTCCGTGCCACCATCGAGGCCAAGGTCGAGGGAGCCGTCGGCGGTCCCCCCGCGCCGAGCCCGTCCGCAGACATACCGGAACTGACGGTGCCCGGAGCATTTCTGCGCGCCGAGGCCGACACGACCCACTGGCTCACGTACGGCTATCACGATGGCCTTTCGCCAGTCTTGACGCAAAACGCTCCCCTGGCGCCATCGCACGACGGCGCGACCCCCGTCACCTACGCCACAGACCGGTTGCGGGTGAGCGGGTTCGTTCCTAAAATATGCCATGTCTAGTGTTTTACAAGATTAGATCATAGCGGTCGATTCAAGAATTGTGTAATTGAATTCGAACTTACTCATTTGACTGCCCTCCTTCGGCTTAGTTACCCCCTTTACTCAAAGCTACAATCAGGCATAGTTGGGTCCCTTCTATATTCCTACACCAGACCCTAAGATTTCCTGATTTACTGTAATAATAGCCTATTTTGAAAATCCAAACCAAATTTTTTAATATGTATATTATTGATTTACATGGGCTACCGAGAATTAGCCGTTCTGAACGGTTATAGACGTATATAACCGTTAATAACTTGCGGTATAGGTAATCAGTTACTCGCTAACAGCCTTGAATTATAAACATTTTGCCGTAACGTACGGTACGCTACGTGTTACCTTTAATTTTTTTGCCCTTATTATGGCTTAATAACGCTTCAAATGATTCTAGCTTGATTTGTTCTTCTGATAGAAT
>NZ_JAWOAR010000312.1:0-10570 GCF_046498435.1 Longimonas sp.
CTGGTGGTCGTCGAGATCGCGGTAACGGGTTCGCCCAGCGCGCTTGCCCTTCGAATCCACCTGTACCTGCTTATGTCTACGCAAACTAACCTGCACACGATTGAACTGCCCGTGCAAGGTATGACCTGTGCCTCGTGCGTACAGCGCGTGGAAGATGCCCTCGTGGAACTCGACGGCGTGCGTGCTGCCGAAGTCAACCTGGCCACCAACCGCGCGTCCATTCAGGTGGATACAGAGGTCCGCGCTTCGAAACTGGTTGAGGCCATCAAAGACGCGGGGTACGAGGTGCCCACCACCACCTCCACGCTCACGGTGCAGGGCATGACGTGCGCCACCTGCGTAGGCCGCGTGGCCGACGCGCTTGAGGACGTGAACGGCGTGATCGAGGCCGAGGTCAACCTGGCCACCAACCGCGCCACCGTTACGCATCCCCCCGGCAGCGTAAATGCTGCTACCCTACGCACGGCGGTCGAAGACGCCGGATACGAGGTCGTGGAGTCTTCTGATGGCGAGAGCCGCGCCGAGGCCGAACGTAATGTACGCGAGCAAGAACGCTCCTCGCTCAAGCGCCAGCTGATCATTGCCGCATCGGCCACCATCCCGCTGTTTTTGCTCGATATGGGCACTATGTGGATTCCATCCTTCGAAGCATGGGTCATGGATCTGGTGTCGGAGCAGACGCTTCACATTGTGTTCTTTGCGCTGGCTTCCATCGTGCAGTTTGGACCCGGACTGCGCTTCTACAAGAAAGGCTGGCCCGCGCTCAAAGCCGGGGCGCCCGATATGAACACACTGGTGATGCTCGGCGCCTCAGCCGCGTACGGCTACTCGGTCGTAGCTACGTTTCTGCCGAATGTGCTGCCCGAGGGCACGGCGCACATCTATTTTGAGGCCGCGGCGGTTATCATCACGCTCATCCTGGTCGGCAAGTATCTGGAGGCCATTGCCAAGGGGCGTACGAGCGCGGCCATGCAGCAGCTTCTGGAGCTACAAGCCCGCACCGCCCGTGTGGTGCGCAACGGGGTTGAGGAAGAGATTCCGGTGGAAGATGTGATGCCCGGAGACACCGTCATTGTGCGTCCCGGCGAGAAGATTCCCGTCGACGGCACCATTCTGCGCGGGGCCTCCTACATCGACGAATCCATGATTACCGGCGAGCCCGTGCCCGCCGAGAAGTCCGCAGGCGACGAGGTCGTGGGCGGCACTATCAATAAGACGGGCAGCTTCCGCTTCGAGGCCACGCGCGTGGGAGCGGATACCGTGCTCGCGCAGATCATTGACATGGTCGAGGCGGCACAGGCGTCGAAGGTGCCCATCCAGGATCTGGCCGACCGCGTGGTGCGCTACTTCGTGCCCGCCGTGATGACGATTGCCGCCGTCACGTTCGGCGTGTGGATGGTCGTCGGTCCCGCGCCCGCCCTGTCTATGGCGCTCGTGGCCGCGGTGTCGGTGCTCATCATTGCCTGCCCCTGCGCTATGGGACTGGCCACGCCCACCTCCATCATGGTTGGCTCCGGCAAAGGCGCGCAGATGGGTGTGCTCTTCCGCGAAGGCAAAGCCCTGCAGCAGCTTCGCGAGGTCGAAACCGTCGCACTCGACAAAACCGGCACGCTCACCAAAGGCACCCCCGAGCTCACCGACCTTACCACCGACGCCGATGAATCCGACATGCTCCGCCTCATTGCCGCACTGGAGCAGTCCTCAGAGCACCCCATTGCCGAAGCCATCGTGCGCGCCGCGAAGGAGCGCGACCTGTCGCTGCCCGATCCCGAGGATTTCGAGGCGGAGCCCGGTATGGGCGTGTCTGGCACAGTCGAAGACCGCACTGTACAGGTGGGCGCCGACCGCTACATGGAGCAGTTGGGGTATTCGTTGGATGCATGGGCCGAGACGGCTTCGCCCTGGGCCGATGCTGGAAAAACGCCACTCTTCGCCGCGATGGATGGCCAGGTCGTAGCCGTGTTGGCCGTTGCTGACACCATCAAGGATTCCACCCCCGAAGCCATTCGCGCCCTGCACGACCGCGGACTGCGCGTCGCCATGATTACTGGCGACAACGAGCACACCGCCCAGGCCATCGCCGACGAGCTTGGCATCGACACCGTCATCGCTGAAGTCATGCCCGACGAAAAGGTCGATGCCATCAAGCGCCTGCAGGAAGGCGGTTCCGTCGCGTTTGTGGGAGACGGCATTAACGACGCGCCCGCGCTGGCGCAATCAGACGTGGGCATTGCCATTGGCACGGGCACAGACATCGCCATCGAAAGCGCCGACATCATTCTCGTCAGCGGCGATGTGCGAGGGGTAGCCAACGCATACGCCCTGAGCACCGCCACACTGCGCAACATCAAGCAGAATCTGTTCTGGGCGTTCATCTACAACACGCTGCTACTGCCCGTGGCGGCAGGCGCGCTGTATCCGGTATTTGGCGTGCTCCTGAACCCCATGTTTGCCGCAGCGGCCATGGGCCTGTCGAGTCTCTTCGTGCTGGGCAACGCCTTGCGTCTGCGCGGCTTCACCCCCCCGCTCGATGTGGGTGCTGATGTGGATCTTCCCGACGCCGAGCCCCAGCGCGAGGCGGTGGCGGCGTAGAATACACCCATTGGGTCATTATCAGGATTCCGGCTGTGGTCAAGAGAGGCGGCTGTCGCCCCCACGAAACCGCCTCGGAGTTATACCAAACGCTGCTAATCAACGTACTGCTCTGTCAATCCTCATTTTGATAGTTGCTCTGCAATCATCCTCCCACGAAGCCTGTCATGCCGAACGAAGTGAAGCATCTCAGGTCACGCGAACGGGAGGCCTGCCGCCGGAACGCGCAATGTGGTGCAACGCACCGGAAAGCGGTGGGTACGAAGACAAACGATGCAATATACCCACTGCAATACGCTTTCGTACCACCAATGAGAAAGGCTATCGTATCAGAAGCGTTGTCGGATTTGGCAGCCCTCATGCGCATGCGCCGCACGGTGGTATTGAGCGGGGCAGGCGTGAGCACCGAATCGGGCATCCCCGACTATCGAGGCCCCGATTCGCCCCGTCGCGAGCGGGCCCCCATATCGTATCAGGAGTTCGTTGGGGATGCCGAGGCGCGTAGCCGGTACTGGGCACGTAGCAGCGTGGGGTGGCCGCGCTTTACCGCCGCCCGTCCGAATGCGGGCCACCAGGCGCTGGCTCGGTTGGAGGCGGCGGGCTACGTGACCGGCGTCATCACACAGAACGTGGACGGGCTGCATCAGGCTGCGGGGAGCGATGCCGTCGTCGAACTGCACGGTGCACTGGCCGATGTGCGTTGCCTGCGCTGTGGACGCCGCACCGACCGCACCGCATACCAGCGCCGCCTCCTGCAAGTCAACCCCGGCTGGCCCCCCGAGGCCGCCACCCTCGCACCCGACGGCGATGCGGTGCTCCCCGATGAAGCCACCACGTCGTTCCACGTGCCGGGGTGCCCGCGCTGTGGAGGCATCCTCAAGCCCGACGTGGTCTTTTTCGGCGAGTCAGTGCCTCGCGTTCAGGTGGATGCGGCGTGGGATCACTTCAACGATGCCGAGATGCTGCTCGTGGTGGGCTCCTCATTGGCCGTGTACTCCGGATTCCGTTTTGTGCGTCGCGCTGTCAAAGAAGCGCGTCCGGTTGGCATCATCAACCTGGGGCCAACCCGTGGCGATGCCCACGCTCGGCTGCGTCTACACGGCCGCACGGGCACGATCTTGCCAACGCTGGCCGAGATGCTGGACCTGTAGCGGAGGATGCACGTCTTCCGCAACCGAATTGGGGCGGCGTTCGTAATGCGTTATCCGCTTGCTTATGAACAGCTTCCGCGCACCTTATGCTCGACCGGATTCATCTCATCGACACGCATTTTCAGGCGGTGCCCGAAGCCATCGCGGTGTTCTGCATCCCGCACGCCCAGGGGGCGCTGCTTATTGAAACCGGGCCGGGCACCGTCACCGAAACGGTGACACAGCGCCTGAAGGCCATCGGACTTGCACCGTCGGATGTGACGGATGTGCTGGTGACGCATATCCACCTCGACCATGCGGGCGCAGCCGGCTGGTGGGCCAAGCAGGGCGCTACGGTGCATGTGCACGAGGTGGGGGCGCCGCACCTGGCCGATCCGAGCAAGCTACTCAAAAGCGCCACCCGCATCTACGGCGACGACATGGACCGCCTGTGGGGCGAGATGCGTCCGGTACCCGAAGCGCAACTCAACGCACTCGCCGATGGCGACACCGTTACCGTGAGCGATGTAACGCTGGAGGCGCTCGACACGCCGGGCCATGCGTATCACCACCATGCGTATCTGTTTGATAGCATTGCCTTTACGGGCGACGTAGCGGGCGTGCGGTTGCCCGGCTCCATGCACATGTCGCCTCCGCTGGCGCCGCCCGAAATTGACCTGGATGCATGGCGCACAAGCATCGAACGGCTGCGAGCACGTGAACTGACCCACATTGCGCCAACGCACTTCGGCCTCTTTACGGATGCGGAAGACCATCTCGACCGACTGGCCGACCGGTTGGATGCGGTGGAAGCGTTCACCGAAGAGCTAATGACATCGCATCCCACCGACGACGAAATTGAGACGGCAGTGACCGACTGGCTCCGATCAGAAGCTGAAGCGGACGGCGTCGAAGGGCCGCTGTGGACGCGCTACGAAACCGCAAACCCAAGCTGGATGGCGGCGATGGGGTTGAAGCGCTTCTGGCAGAAGCATCGCGCCAATGCGTAGGGCTCGGCAGGCACTACTGCTGTGTCACAGGTGATTCATAGGGTAACGCATGGATCCCCATTTTATAGTCATCCAGATCCTGAATCGAGTTCAGGACAGGCAAGGCGCCCCTGGCGCCGCTGATCCGGGATCTTTTGTGGCCTTGCATGGCAATCATTCGCGTAAGCTACCCAACCATTGACCTGTGACACACCACTACGCCATAACCTCGCGTCCCCACAGGCGGTGCATGGTACCGGCGAACTCCTTGTTGAGCAGGTCTTCGAGACGATGCGATACCTCGGCCACCGCGTGTCCGTTCACGCCGGTTTCGATGCCGAGTTGGTCGAGCAGGTAGACGGTGTCTTCGGTTGCAATGTTGCCGGTAGCGCCAGGAATGAACGGGCAGCCGCCCATGCCAGCGAGCGAAGCATCAAACCAGTGAATACCACATGAAAGCGCTTCCATAACGTTTGCTAAGCCGAGCCCGCGTGTGTCGTGCAAGTGCATCACGAGCGGCGTATCCCCCACGACCTCTTGGATAGCCGTGACGCGTTCCTGAATCATGCGGGGGTTGGCCATGCCTGTCGAATCGGCCAGCGAAAGCGATTCGAGATCGTAGTCGGCGAAGTGGCGGGCCATTTCCACGACCTGCTGCAGGGGCGTATCGCCGGGTTCTTGGTAGCCAAACACGGTTTGGAAGCCGAGCTGTACGTTGACTCCAGCATGCAGTGCAGTGCCGATCATCTGCTCGGCCTGCTCAATGGCCTCTTCGACGGTCATATTGGCGTTATCGCGGCTGTGGCGGTCGTGCGTGGCAATGGACAGGTCGACGTGCTGAAGATCGGTATCGAGCGCGCGCTCCAGCCCGGCCATGTTTAGCACGAGCCCGGTGTACGTCACATCATCGCGGTCGGGCAGGGCGGCGCAGACAGCCTCCGCATCGCGCATCTGCGGCACCCAGTCGGGGTGCACGAACGAGGTAACCTGGATGCGAGGCAGCCCTGCATCAGCCAACGCGATGATGCTGGCCACCTTCTCCTTGGTAGGAATAAACGTATCCTCAAACTGAAATCCGTCGCGGGGGCCCACCTCGCACAGCGTAACATGCGAAGGCAGAGCCGACGGCGAAAGGTCGTGGCGTGCCATAGTGCCCTACAAGGTGTAACGAACGGATAACAAAGACAGTGTTATACACGACTTCGTGGGGCTTGAGATCCGATGCGAAGGTGCATCGGTGCTAAGCGTAATGCGGCGCCTGCTGGGTCCCCATAATACCCAACACCGCCTGCCGGAACGAGCCCGACAGGCGGTGCACACGAATGACCCTGTACGGGTCAGCCTCTATGCGTTCTGTGAGTGAAGTCGTGCAATCGTTACTCGGAATCGTCCTCGGAGTCGTCAACTGAGAACAGGCCGTCCTCGATTTCAGGGTTGACGGTAGCTTCTTGAATGATGGCTTGCTGAAACTCCTCGCCCTCGCGCAGGGTGCGCGTGGTGAAGGCCATCATGATGCCGTCGACTTCCTGGTAATCCGTGAATATATCGGTGAGTTGGGCCGGGCCTTGCTGCGTCATGGCGGTGTAGTCCATACGCTGGGGCAAGTTCGACTCCGGGTCGATATAGAGCGTAAATGGATCGCCCACCGGCGGCGCAACGCGTACGGTGCGCAGTTCGGTGCCCTCTACCATTTCGGTGCCGGTTGACTGTACCGAGAGGTCGTCGTGGTCGAGGCGGGCCAGCAGGTACGAAAGCTCGCGCCAGCGTCGTGGATCGAACTGCTCGCGCACCTGGGGCGGTGCCTCTTGCGTTCCCTGCCCCGGCACCTGCATCCAGAGCGTCTCGCCATCGTCGACAATGGTGAGCGTGACACCATTGGGCAGGTCTTGCTCTAAATAAAAGCGGCCGTCGGTTGCTGAAGTACTTCGGCCCTCGGTTACGATCTCTTGCCCCTGCTGCTGCACGGTTGTTTCCGTTACAATGCGCAGTGCATTGGCCGTGGCCAGGGTTTCGCCGCCGAGCGTGTTCTGCACTTCGTTAAGTATGGCGCGCCCCTCGGCCTGCTCCTCGTCGGTGCCCGTTGCCGATTCGCTGTCGGAGGGTGGACTCGTGGGGATGCTGATGTCGATGGTGTTGACGGTGCCATCGGAGGCCAACTCGGACAGGTCGCGCTCGAAGTCGGATTCGCGGCCCAGCACCACAATGTGGGTGTTATCGGGACGCAGGTATTCTTGCGCTACGCGATGCACATCTTCGGGCGTGATGTCGGCCATGTCATCCACCAGACCCTGCAAAAAGTCGGTGGGATAGCCGTAATACTCGTACGTCATGAGGCGCGATAGAATCTGGCGCTTCGAGTCGAAGTTGAAGACGAACGAGTTGAGGTAGGCATTGCGGGCCTGGTCGAGTTCTTCTTGGGAGGGCGGAGCCTCGCGCATCCCCCGAATTTCTTCCAGGACCGATTCGGCAGCATCAACGGTGCGCTCACTCCGCGTAAAGACGCCAGAGTAGAAGCGTCCGGGGCGGTCGTAGCCCGCGCTGTAGGTGCCAAACACGGAATAGGCCAGCCCCTGGTCGCGCCGCACGTTCTGGAAAAGGCGTCCGGAAAAGCCGCCGCTAAGCACTTCGTTCATCGCAAGAACGGCAGGATAGTCGGGGTGCTCGCGCGTAATATCGCCACCATGCCCAATGAGGATGGTGCTTTGGTTGACATCGTCTTTGGGGATGAAGTTGGTTGAGGGGCCGTCTTGTGCCGAGCGTTCGGGGGGCTCGGGGGTAACAGCTTCCTCGCTGGGCGTCCAGTCGGCAAACGCGTCTTCGAGTTGAGCACGCATCGCCTCGGCATCGAAGTCGCCCCACACGCTTAGAATGATGTTTTCGGGGTGTACATACTGCTCGTGGAAGTCTACGAGGTCAGCGCGTTCGATGGCGTTGACCGTGTAGTACTCGCTGGTGCGGGCGTACGGGCTATCTTCACCGTAGAGCACCTGCTCAAACTCGCGCTGGGCAATCTGCTGCGGGTTGTCGTTACGCCGCGAGATGGACGAGCGCTGCTGGTTTTTGGCGAGATCGACCTGCTCCTGGTCGAAGCGGGGGGCACGCAGTACCTCGGCAAAGAGCGGCAGCACCTCGTCTACGTTATCGCTAAGCGTAGACATGAAGGCAGAGCCCGAGGTCGAGCCCATGTTCGTTTCGACGTTGGCCCCCAGGTTTTCCAGCTGCTCGTTGAGCGCATCGGGGGAGAGCGATTCGGTGCCGCCGCTACGCATGACCTGCCCCGCCACGCTGGCCAGGCCTACCTTGTCGGAAGGGTCATACACACCGCCTCCAGCAATGCGGGCGGTGGCGTTGACAAGCGGAAGCTCACTGTCTTCAAGCAGCAGGATAGTCATCCCGTTATCGAGCTCGATGCGCTCGGGGTCGGGAATGTCGAAGTCGCGCAGTTCGGGGTATGAGAGTTCGGTGACGTCGTACTCCGACACGGGAATGTCGTCATCGGAGTCGGTGGTCGTTGGGGTTTGAGCGGTTGCCGGAGCAGCCAGCACACCGGCCCATACAAGGGCCAGAGCCAGCATGCACCAGGAGGTAAATCGTTGAGTCATGGGTATTGTAGGAGCGTGCGAAAAGGAGTCGAGGAGGCGAACAGGCATGCGCGGGCGTCATTCGGTGTCGGAAGAACCGGTGTCAGACGACTCCTCCGGCATGGCTTCCTCCGGCATGGCTTCCTCCGATGCATCGTCTTCGGATGTGTCGTCTTCGTCGTCATCATCGGCCGACTTAATGACGCCCACGGTGCGGTTGCTGCGGGTGAAGGTGGCCTCGGCCACGCGCTGTACGTCTTCGGCAGTGACGGCTTCTACCGCATCCACATTTTCGAAGACGGTGCGCCAGTCGCCCGTTAGCGCTTGCATCTGAGCGAACTGCTGGGCTAGTCCCATATTGGAATTGAGCTGCCGAACCAAGTTAGCCCGCACACGGGTCTTGGCGCGTTCCAGTTCGTCCTCGGTAATGCCTTCGTCAATGAGCCGGTCGAGCTCGTCGTAGATAGCTTGCTCAATGGACTCGGGCGTCACGTCTTGCGCAGGAACGCCGACCAGAGCAAAGAGGCTGGGATACTTGCTTCCGGGAAAACTGGGCAGCGCCTGCACTTGCAGCGCATCGCCCGTGTCTACCAGCGATTCATACAGGCGGCTGGTACGGCCCTGCGTGAGCACGTCTTGCAGCACGCGGTAGACAGGGTCATCATCGCTGAGCATGCTATCGCGATGGTAGCCCACGAAGACGAAGGGTTGGGCCTGTTCTTCGAGCGTTACACGGCGTTCGCCGGGTTGCTCAGGTTCTTCAGTGAGTACGGGCAGGGGCTTCTCGCCCTCGGGCAGACGCGTAAAGTACTTCTCAGCCAGTTCGCGGGCCTCGTCAGGGTCCACATCGCCGGCCATGGCAATCGTCAGGTTGTTGGCCTGGTAGTATTTTTCGAAGAACGATTCAGCTTCGGTAATGGTGAGCGTTTCCAGGTCCGACATGTGCCCGATGACCGGGTTGCCATACGGATGCGCTTTGAATGCGGCAGCTATAAACTCTTCGAGCAAGCGCCCGGTGGGGTTGGATTCGGTGCGCTGGCGGCGCTCCTCCATCACCACATCGCGCTCGGTGTAGAATTCGCGTAAGACAGGATACAGGAAGCGCTCCGACTCGGTGGCAAAGAAGAGTTCAACTTTGTTGGCGGGTAAGCTATAGAGATAGCCGGTGGCATCGGCACTGGTGAAGGCATTGAGACCCGACGCGCCTTCGCGCTCCAGCAGGCCGTCGTAGGCACCAGCATCGATGTGCGATTCGGCTTCTTCCTGAGCAGACTCAAACTCGGACTGCAGCGTTGTGATGCGGGCCGAGTCGGGCTGCGGACGCGACTGCTCGCGCAGTAGCTCCTGATAAGTGGCCTCCATTTCATTAATGGCCGCTATCTCTTGCTCAATATCTTGCGTACCGATGCGCGTTGTACCCTTAAACGCCATGTGTTCGAACATGTGCGCAATGCCGGTTTGGCCCGACGGCTCATCCACCGAGCCCACATCGGCGTAGGTATGAAACGACACGACCGGCGCTTCAGGGCGCTCAATCACCAAGAAGGTGAGTCCGTTGTCGAGGGTGAAGGTGGTGACGCGGTCCTCGAACTGTTGGAGCAGATCTTGCGAGGAGGTTACCCCAGGGCCAAGGCTGGCCCACATCCACAGGGCCGCACACAAAACGACCCAGAGGGGCTGCAATGAACGGGACGACGAGGTTGAAGGGATCATGAGACGATAAGGGAGCGTTGTGGGAGGATTCGGCGATAAGAATGGGGCCCCTGCCGAGTATGCGTGTTGAAACATGAACACACATGCTTAAACGTCACGTATCAATCATTACGCATCCGATACCGCACGCTATGGCACTTAAAAGGGCACAGTGGGGATACCGCCCGTCAATACGAAACGCCGTTGGTGATTGTTACAGCGTATTACCGCCTGTTCATTGACGAATCGTTGTTACGATACAGGGGGGGCTGGCGTCTTTATGCTGTTCTACAGCTTTGATCAGACCCCGAAAAGCAGGACATGAACAGCTGGACAAGGAGACGACGTCCCAAGGATGTGTGTAGGTGGTGGATGTGAACGCTGGTGCTTTTGCATCCGTAGAAGTGCGCCTACATGTGGGTACCCATCACACGTTTTAGCAAATTCTCTGATTGTTATGAGCTTACTTTCAATGGGCAACGGAGCGCTCTCGAACATGTCCGACGGCAACGCGTCGTGGGGCCGTTTTAAGACGCTGCTGGATGAACAAAACGAGTGGCCTACACGCTACACGTTTAAGTTCATC
>NZ_JAWOAR010000172.1:0-3982 GCF_046498435.1 Longimonas sp.
TCGGCAAGAGTCTTATCCAAGTTCTCTTCGAGGAGAGCTCTCTCTTTATCCATTTCGGCTCGCAATTCTTCTGCAAACTTATCGGCCCACTCCTGTTTAATACTCGGCATTACTGCTTCCCACTTTGCCTGCGCGCTCTTTTCTGCGCTTTCAATAGTTTCCATCAGCGTCTTTCCTTCGAGGACTTCCTCCGAGCCGGGCTGGTTGTTGAACAGTTTTGCGAGGGATTTCCTGGCTTCGGCGAAATCGTTACTCTCGAGCTGTGCTTGTGCATCGGCGAGCAGCCTTCCGGATTCATACCTGGAAGTGTCGAGTATTTTGGTCAGTTCCGCGTTCTCTTTTTTTGCGTTGTTGACGACGGTAAGGCTCATAGCGGCAAACACCAACAGACCACCGGCCGCAAACAGACCGATTCGTCCTGCGTAAAGTTTTAGAGTTTCTTTTTTTGTCATTAGATTCTCCCTTTTTTTTTTAGGTTAGTGCCGCATAGTGCGGCTCTACTTTTAAAGTAGTTCTAATATAGGGAAAAGGAAAGGGAATAATAAAAGGCTCGATTTTTCTTTTTTCTTGATAGTGCCCGCTAAAATCACTAAACTTATAGTGCATCTAAATACCGACGAACTGGCTTCCCGCACCGGCAACATCTACGAAGCCGTGGCCATCATGGCCAAGCGCGCCCGCCAGGTTTCGTCAGACCAGCGCTCTGAGCTCGACGAAAAGCTGCAATATTTTGAGGGCTTTGGCCCTGAAATGGAAGATGCGCGCATGCAAGAAGAGCAAGAGGAAATCTCGATCGAGTACGAACTGAAGCCCGAGCCCACCGAAATGGCCATCGACGACTTCATCAACGATCGGCTCTACTTCCGTAAACCCGAGTAACCTGCTGCGCTCGCTTGCATCGGCGCTGCCTCCCCTCTCCTGTCGTGCTCGCCTGGCTTTTGCTCGCCCATGCCTTCCTCCGATGCGCCCTCCACCGCCGCGCTCAACGGATGCAACCTTATTCTGGGCGTTACAGGCAGCATTGCCGCCTACAAAGCCGCGCCGCTGGTGCGCCTCTTCAAAAAGTCAGGGGCCCAGGTGCGGGTGCTCATGACCGAAAGCGCTGAGCGCTTCATTCCTGCGCTCACGCTGGGCACGCTCTCGGGCGAGACGGTGCACACCGAGATCTTCCCCGAGAACGACCCCGACAGCTGGACCGAGCACGTCTCGCTCGGCCTCTGGGCGGATGCGTTTGTCATTGCCCCCGCCACCGCACAGACCGTAGCCAAGCTGGCCCACGGCTTTAGCGATAACATGCTCACCGCCACGGCACTCTCGGCCCGCTGCCCCATTCTGGTCTGCCCCGCTATGGATCTGGACATGTACCAGCATCCGGCCACGCAGGCGAATTTCGAGGAGCTTCGTTCGTTTGGATACGACGTGATGCCGGCCGAGCATGGCGAGCTCGCCAGCGGACTTGAAGGGCCGGGCCGCTTGCCCGAGTTGCCTGCCATTGCCGCACGCGTGGCCGCCCTGATCGACGACTCCGCCTTAGACCCCGGCCAGTCCTCCTCGCTTCCCCCCGATGCACTCAGCGGGCAGCAGGTGCTCGTTACCGCCGGGCCCACCGAGGAGCCCATCGACCCGGTGCGCATGCTTACGAATCCCTCTACGGGCACCATGGGCTTTGCCCTTGCCGAGGCTGCTTCCGCGCACGGCGCAACGGTGACGCTCGTGAGCGGCCCCACGCATCTCGACACCCCGCCTGGGGTAACCCGCGTGGATGTACGCACCGCCGCCGAGATGCACGATGCGGTGCAATCCCGCCGCCACCAGGCCGACCTCGTGTTCATGGCTGCTGCCGTGGCCGACTACACGCCTGCGCATCCCGCCGATACCAAGCAGAAAAAGGGCAACGGACCGCTCACACTCACGTTGGAGCGCACGCCCGACATCTTGCACACGCTGGGCCAGCATAAGCGCGACGGCCAGGTGCTCGTCGGCTTTGCCCTCGAAACCGACAACGCCCGTGCCAATGCACAGTCCAAGCGCACGCGCAAAAATCTCGACTGGATTGCGCTCAACAACGCGAGCGAGGCGGGCAGCGGCTTCGGCACCGGCACCAACGCCCTTACCCTGTTCGGTCCCAACGACCACGAGCATTGCATTGCCACCGCGCCCAAGCCCGAGGTGGCCAAATCGCTCATTGCCCATGTCGTTCGCCACACGCCCGCGCTCCAACCGCCCGCCGCGCCATGACTTCCCACACCCTGCAAACCCTGCGCAAGGCCATAGAGCACGAGCGCAGGCTGTTCGGACGCTTCGTTCCTCTTCCTGATGCCCCTGCTGCCTCCATGCCCAACCGCGACCTGTTCGGCAACGCCGTCGATCCCAGCGAAGACCCGTCGCGTCCCCCTTCTGAGCGCATCACCGCGCTCATCCCCGACACGCCGCCCTATGACGATCTCAAGGCGCTCAACACGCTGCAGGAGGTAGAAGCCTTTGCTGCAAACAACGTGCTCATCGAGCTCGACGAGATGCGCGAAAACCCCGTCTTTGGCGTGGGCGACCCCGAAGCCGACCTGGTTGTCATTGGGGAAGCGCCGGGCCGCGATGAGGACAAAGAGGGCGAGCCGTTCGTAGGCCGCTCCGGGCAACTGCTCGACAAGATCATGGAAGCAATCAACTTCAAGCGGGAAGACATCTACATTACGAACATCATGAAGAGCCGTCCGCCGCGCAATCGCGATCCCGAGGCGGACGAGGTCGAGGCGCACATCCCCATCCTGTACAAGCAGATCGCACTCATCCAGCCGAAAATTATGCTGTGCGTGGGCAAGGTCGCGGCCAACACCGTGCTCGACCGCCGCTCTTCGTTGTCGTCGCTGCGCGGCAAAGAGCACGACTTCTACGGCATTCCCGTCATGGCTACGTACCACCCCGCCGCGCTGCTGCGCAACCCCAACTGGAAGCGCCCCACCTGGGAAGACGTCCAACTCCTGCGCACCCGCTACGACGAACTGACCGCCGACTAACCGCATCGGGTTCGATACGCACCTATCTTTGTCCTGAACATCGGACCTCTCTGCCCAGCCGTTCCGTTTGGGTGGATGCTTGTTTGTCTTCATGCGGATGCGGCTGCTCTCTGCTAATTCCAACGAGCAGCTGCGAATCCCACTGTGTTGTCTCGACTTATGGCTTCTTCCTCCGACGACCGCTTCAACATCAACCCCGACGACGCCGGGCAACCCTCGTATCCGCTCGACAAGATGCGCGGGCGCGACCGCAACCGCAGCCGCTCGCAGTCCGACGACATGCACGACAAAGCCGGACGCGTACCGCCACAGGCCGTTGATGTAGAGAAGTCGGTCTTGGGCGCGATGATGCTTGAACGCGAAGCCATCCCGAAAGCCATTCAGGTCATCTCGGCGGATGCGTTCTACAGCAGCAAGCACGAGAAAATCTACACGGCCATGCTCAACCTGTTTGAGCGCGGCAACCCGGTCGATCTCGTCACGCTCACGAACGAACTGAAGCGCAACGGCAATCTTGAAGATGTGGGCGGCGGCTACTACCTCTCGGAGCTAACCACCGAGGTCGCCTCGGCCGCGAATGTGGAGTACCACGCCCGCATCATCGCCGAGAAGTCGCTTCTGCGCAAGATGATCGAGACGATGACCACGGTCGTGGGCCAGGCCTACGAGCCCGGCGCCGATGCCTTTGAGCTGTTGGACGAGGCCGAGAGCAAGATCTTTCAGGTGTCGGATAACCAGCTCCGCAAGGCCGCGTCGCCCATCAACGAGGTCGTAAAGGACACGCTGGAGCAGCTGGAGTCCATTCACGGCCAGGAGGGCGGCATCACCGGCGTGCCCAGCGGCTTCCGCAAGCTCGACGACCTGACCAGCGGCTGGCAGCCCTCCGACCTGATTATTATTGCGGCGCGGCCTTCTATGGGGAAGTGCCTCGGGCGCGGCACGCCCGTCATGATGTATGACGGCACCGT
>NZ_JAWOAR010000285.1:0-3310 GCF_046498435.1 Longimonas sp.
CCTGCAGATGCGTTTTGCCAGCCAGGACGACGAAGGGTATGGCAACCGGGTTCTGGCGATGATGCGCAACGCCTTCGGTGGACACGTGGTCCAGCGCCGGGACGAATCATGACCCACGACGGGGGAGCATCCCGACCGATCAGGTACGATAGCGCTGAGGTTACGCCTGCCTGCATGGTACAGCAGATGCATCCGCCTTCCATGCGTAGCACATCAGCATCCTGGCGGATAACGAGATCGGCATCCACGTTCAGGTCGCCGAAGTCGTTAACGAGAATCGCCACCCGGTGATCGGGCAGCCCACTCAGCAGGTGGTTGAGTAGAGTGGTTTTGCCGCTCCCCAGAAATCCGGCAAGCAAGGTAACAGGAACGGGTTGGGGAGGCGCTTCACTCATGGCGGGTCATCGTATGTCGATGGAAAATAAGGGCGGGAAAAGGCGGCGCTACGCCGGCACGCCCTCAAGGTCCCACGCCGGGAAGGCATCAGGAATGGACGCCGGGTCGGCGTGGTGGCGTTCCACCTCGGTGGGCGACATCAGGCAGGCATCCAGCCGCTGGCGCAAGTCGGTCTCGTCCATGCCGACGCCGATGAAGACGAGCTCCTGCCGACGGTCGCCGTAGTTGTCGTCCCAGCGGTCCATGATGCGCTCATGCTCGCGCGGGTCGTCGGGCCAGTACTCGTTGGGCAGAGCGGCCCACCAGTAGCCTGCAGGCTGCTGATCGCGAAGACGCCCCGCCTGCGATAGCTCGCCAACGACCGCGCTGCGTGTGCCCAGCCAGAAGAATCCTTTTGCGCGAATGACGCCGGGCCAGTTGCTCTGGAAAAAGTCCCAAAACCGCTGTGGGTGAAAAGGCCGCCGGGCCCGATAGGTGAAGCTGGCAATGCCGTATTCCTCTGTTTCCGGAATGTGCTCGCCCTCCAGTTCCTTCATCCATCCGGGCATGCGCTGTGCAGCCTCAAAGTCAAACGCGCCCGTGCCAATGATCTGCTCCAACTCAACGTGCGAATGCTGCGTGGGGATGATCGTGGCATCGGGATTGAGCGTGCGCAGCACATCCGTGAGAAACGCCACATGCTCCTCGCTCACGAGGTCCGTCTTGTTCACAAGGATGACGTTCGCAAACTCAATCTGGTCAACCAGCAAGTCCACAAGAGTGCGCTCATCGCCGGGGCCGGTGTCCTGGTCGCGATCACGCAGCAGATCGGTCGAGTTGAAGTCGTCGGTAAAGCGGGCCGCATCCACGACCGTCACCATCGTGTCAAGCTCGGCCACATCGGAGAGTGCGCGTCCGAACTCGTCGGACAAGTCGAACGTGACGGCCACCGGCAGCGGCTCGGAGATCCCGCTCGATTCGATGACGAGGTGGTCGAATCGCCCGGCATCGGCCAGCTTCTTCACCTCAACGAGTAGATCTTCGCGGAGGGTACAGCAGATGCATCCGTTCGACATCTCGACCAGGTTCTCTTCCGCCTGCACGAGATCCGACTGTTCCTCCACCAGCGAGGCGTCGATATTGACGCTGGCCATGTCGTTTACGATGACGGCGACGCGCCCCCCATCAGCGTTGTGCAGAATGTGCTGAAGGAGTGTCGTCTTACCCGCGCCCAAATAGCCGGAGAGAACGGTGACGGGAAGTTTGCTGCGCATAATGAAGAGGAATGGACCATGTCAAAAAAAGACGATACAGAAACGCCCGGGTCAGCGAGCGCGGTACAGAACGCCAACCGCCACGGACATAACGGGCACCCGTAGCACCAGAATCTAATAGTACACATTAAAGTGTGTATAACGGTAGGTCCTGTCTCGGCGATATGCAAGTGGCTCCCTCACGCCGGATCGTTTCTTCACGCCTGGTCTTTTCAACTATGTGCTTCTCTTACGGCCTATATCTGCTTTGTAGGAGTAACGGGAAAGCAAGGTGCATCCCACAAAAATATCGAGAGAGGGGCTTCTGTACGTGACAAAAAAAGAGGCTGTGGGCACTCGAAGCGCAGGCTAAAAAACAGTCCGTGCTATGCAGAAGCTTCACGTGCACTGCTACGACAGCAGGTTCGTCGACGGAACAGGAGGAGACAGTGCATCATTTGCCTGTTTGGTCTTCAAGAGTACACACCAATACGCACACCCATGCACACGTGGCGGCACATTGCGGCAACGGTGCTCCTTGCCATCTTCGTGGTGGGGGGCGTGCTCGTGCCTGCTGTGCACGCTGTTCATCACGCCGCCGATGCGGATGCAGCTCCTACGCATGTCGTTGTACATAGCGATGATGCCGCTGCCGAGATCGACTGCACGCTGTGCGAAGCGGTCTTTCATCCCGCTGAAGCCGCATCCACGTCTGCGCCCACGCCCACACTTTACGCCCGGGCATGGAACGTCATCTCTCCCACGTCGCCTCGTCCGCAGCCTGTTTTCCACTACGTCATCCGCGGCCCCCCGCACGCCTGACCGCAGCCATTCCCGTCAGGAATGTGCTACTCCGGGGGCGCTGTCTGCCTTCCGGATTCGCAGACGTGCAACAACGAACCCGCGGCTACGCGAATAGCGCGCAGCGCGGTTCGGCAAAGCGGTGATGTATGCAACGAATGATGCAACACGTGGCCCTCGTTGGGCTGCTATGGAGCGCGGTATGTGTTGGGGGAAACACGGAAAGCCATGCCTCCCCCAATATAACGATGCAGGAGGCGCCAGGTACGCTCTCGGGTGTGGTGGTCGATCGCACAACCGGCCGTCCCCTGCCCGGGGCTACCGTGCAGCTTAGCCCCACCGGCCGCGGCCAGGCCACCGATGGCGAGGGCCAGTTCCTGTTTCGAAATATTGAGCCCGATACCTACGAGTTGGAGGTGCGCTTCGTCGGGTACGCTACGCACCGCGAGACGGTCGAGGTAAAGGCTGGCGAGCGCACACGCGTCACCATCGATCTGCGTTCGCAGCGCGTGGGGCTGCCCGACATTGTCGTGACGGGCGCGGCGCGGGAGCGTACCACCGCCGAAGTCTATCAGCCCATCACCGCACTGGGAGGCGAGGAGCTTCAGCAGCAACTGGGCAGCAGCATCCCGGAAACCTTGCAACGCGTGCCGGGCTTTGCCATGCAGTACAACGGTCCCGGGGCGGCGCGCCCCTCCATTCGCGGCATGGGCGGCGACCGCGTGCTCATGCTCGAAGACGGCCAGCGCACCGGCGACCTCTACCAGACCACCGCCGACCACGGCGTGATGATGGAGCCGCTCACCGCCGAGCAGATCGAAGTCATTCGCGGCCCTGCCGGACTCCTCTACGGCTCGCAGGCGCTCGGGAGCGTGGTGAAG
>NZ_JAWOAR010000051.1:0-6574 GCF_046498435.1 Longimonas sp.
GATCCCTCTGAACAAAGCTACTTTGACTCAAATTGAAAAGTTGGCTGCCGGATCGAATTCCAGTATTCGATCATTCGAAGAAGGCTATCAGGAGATTCGCGAAGCTGCTCAGGAATATCATGTGAACACTACCGCCCAAAACTTGACGGTTCCGGCCTATATCGATTTTCAAAATGGCAAATTTGCCCACCAAGGCGAAGCCGTCTTAGCATACGGTTGGCTTTATGGTGCTGCCGGGCCTATACACCGGCCCGTCGCTGACCTGGGTTGACGCGCTGTTTACAGCAACCAGTGCGGTGTGCGTTACAGGGCTCATCGTGGTCGACACGGCTACGTACTTTACCACGTGGGGACAGGCGTACGTGCTGCTGCTCATTCAACTGGGCGGGCTCGGCATCGTATCCTTTACCTCGGTGATTATTGCGGCGCTGGGGCATCGTCTGTCGCTTCGCCAGGAGATCCTGACGAGTCGCGGCGCCAACATGGTGGATGAAATCGACTACCACGCCCTCACCTGGGCCGTGGTGCGGTTTACATTTGGCGCTGAACTTGTAGGCGCTGTTCTGCTCTATGTATTTTGGGTGCCCGAATTTGGATGGACAGGAGCCGTCTGGCCCTCTATCTTCCACACGGTAAGCGCCTTCTGCAACGCAGGCTTCTCGACGTTTACCACGTCGCTGATGGGCTTCCAGACCAACCTTCCGCTCTTGGGCGTCGTTATGATGCTAATTGTGCTGGGCGGACTGGGCTTCTTGACGTTAGAGGAGCTTAACCTGTGGCGGCACAGACGCCAGAAAAAAGGACGCTTTCGGCTGTCTGTTCACTCGCAGATTGTGCTCGGCACAACCGCTGTACTGATCGTGGGCGGCTGGGTAGCCTTTACCGCGTTTGAGTGGCACAACACATTGGCCGGGATGTCGCTTAGCGAGCGGCTTGTGAATGGGCTCTTTGCAAGCATCACCCCGCGCACAGCAGGATTCAACACCATTGACTACGCCGAAACCACCTCGGGCACCAACTTTCTTACGATCATCTTTATGGTGATTGGCGGATCGCCCGGCTCTACGGCGGGAGGCATCAAGACGACCACATTTGCCTTGCTTGGCTTGCTGGCCTGGTCGCGGCTGCAGGGACGCCCCACCACGAGCATCTCGGCCCGCACCATCCCCGAAGCCACCCTCCAGAAATCGACCAGCCTGCTCGTGGTTGCTCTGGGCATCATCACCGTTGGCATTTTCCTGTTCAGCGTGCTGGAGGTCCCCGGCAACGGAGCCAATGCAGCATTCCTCACGTACATGTTCGAGGTCGTGAGCGCCTTCAACACCGTGGGCCTTTCAATGGGCGCTACCGGTGAGTTGTCTGATCCGGGGCGTCTCATCACCGTCGTGCTTATGTTTATCGGACGCGTGGGCACCCTCACCTTTGTCGCGGCCATGGCGCGCTCCCCCAAACACATTAAGGGCGGCTTCCGATACGCATATGAGGATGTGTCTATCGGGTAGCGCGCCCTTGCAAACGCTGTGCACCTTTTTTCTCAATGTAGCCTTCCCTCCATTTATGGACCGTTTTGTTGTCGTGGGTCTTGGTAATTTTGGATCGAGCGTGACGCGGACGCTCTACCAGCACGGCCACGAGGTCATTGCTGTGGATACCGATGCCGCTGCCGTGGACGACATTGCACCGCATTGCTCGCGCGCTGCCCACGGCGACGGGCGCGAGGTGCCCGTGCTCAAGGAACTGGGGGCCGACGAGGCCGATGCCGCCGTCGTAAGCACCGGCGACGACCTAACGGCAAGCATCTTGGCCACGATGGCCCTACACGATGTAGGCGTTGAGAACGTGTACGTCAAGATTATCTCGGATAACCATGCCCGCATCATGAAACAGCTCGGTGCGACCGAGGTGGTCTTTCCGGAGCGAGAGTCCGGGTTCAACCTGGCCAGCCGCATCTCGGAAAAGGGTGTTGTGAACTACGTGCGCATGGGACATGACCTAAGCGTGCAGGAACTGGTCGTGCCCGAACAGTGGCAGGGCCACACGCTCCGCGAGCTGTCGGTGCGGGCGGAGCACCACCTGTCTGTCGTAGCCATCCACGACACGACCATCGACGAAATGATTGTACCGCCCGACCCCAGCGACACACTCAAGCACACCGATACCCTCATCGTGGCAGGCACCGACGAGGCGATCAAGAATGTTGCGGATATGGCGAGTGCCACCGCAAAAGAGGGGGAATAAGTCGCTAAGCGACCGTCCCCTTTGTTACACGACGTCCTGAACTTGCCTTCCACGCAGGCATAGCGTATGCTGTAGTCTGTCTTTCTTTACGCACTTACTTGTCTTTACACGGCTCATGGCCAACTCTTCCCAAGAACTGGCGCGCGACCTCGGATTCTTAGAGGCGTACACCATTGGCGTTGGTACCATGATCGGGGCCGGTATTTTTGTGCTTCCCGGCATTGTAGCCGGAGCCGCCGGTCCGGCCAGCATGATTTCGTTTGCCATTGCGGGGGTGGTGTCGCTGCTTACCGCGCTCTCGCTTTCTGAGCTGGCCACAGGCATGCCCAAGGCAGGCGGCAGCTACTACTACGTGAACCGCGCCATGGGCACGTTCTTCGGCTCTATTGTGGGCTGGGCCATGTGGTCGGGGCTTATGTTTGCCACCGCGTTCTACATGCTGGGCTTTGGGCAGTACCTCACGTTCTTCTACGGCGAGGGCGGGAGGCTTTTTGTATCAGGAACCGCGCTCGTCATGGCGGCGCTACTGGTCGCGCTCAACTACCGGGGCACGAAAGAGACCGGCAGCTTCCAGAACGTCATTGTAATTGTGCTCATCGGGTTCATCCTGGTGTTTGTCACGTTCGGCGTGTTCAACGTAGAGTGGGATGTGCTGCGTCCCTTCAACCCGAAAGGCTGGGGCGCTGTGGCCAGTACCGCAGCCACGGTGTACGTCACGTATATCGGATTCGAAGTGATTGCTACCAGCGCCGAAGAGATCAAAAATCCAGGTCGCAACCTGCCCCTGGCGATGATCGCCTCAGTGCTTACGCCTATGCTGTTTTACGTGCTGGTGATGCTCGTAAGCACCGGCGTGCTGCCTGTCGATGAGCTGACCAACTCGTTCGTGCCCGTGGCCGATGTCGCCCGCGAGTACCTGGGCACCATTGGCGCTATTATGATGGTGCTGGGGGCCGTGCTGGCCACGGTGTCGAGTGCCAACGCATCCATCCTGTCTGCCGCGCGCGTCAACTTTGCGATGGGCCGCGACAAGATTCTGTCGGACTGGCTGAATGTGATCCATCCTTCGTTTCGCACGCCGGGCCGCGCTATTCTCGTTACTGGCGTGGTGATTCTGGTACTGATTGCCGTCGGCGTGGGCATCGAAACGTTGGCCGATGTTGCCAGCTTCTCGTACCTGATTACCTACGCGCTGGTGCACGTGGCCGTCATCGTGATGCGCCGCGCTGGGCCCGAAGAGTACGACCCCGACTTCAAGCTGCCGAACTGGGCGTATCCCGCTGTGCCCATTATCGGCGCAGTATCGTGCCTGGCCGTAGTCACGTTTATGCGTCCGCTGGTGCTCCTCATCGGCACCGGCGTCATTGGCGTGGGCATTCTGTGGTACCTGGTCTACGCGCGCTCCCATGCGCCCGACAAGAATCTGGTGGGCGAGGCTATTGCAGGCGCACCTAAAACCGTGGCCTCTGACGGACGCTACCGCGTCGTTGTCCCTGTGGCCAACCCTAAAACGCAGCGTCACCTACTCCGCCTGGCTGCCGCCACCGCTGCCAGCCATGACGACGCTGAACTCGTCGTGGTAAATGTAATCGAAGTGCCGCAGCAGACGGCGCTCACCCAAGGGGTAAAGTACGAAGAGGAGCGCCTGAACCGCCAGCAAGAGCTTCTGGCAAATGTGCGCGACTATGCCAACGAACTGGGCGTGGGCGTGCGCACCCGTGCCATTGTCGGACGCGACGTGTGGCGCGTGGTGCTTGATGTGGTTCAGGAGGAGCATGCCCAGGAGGTCATTCTGGGATGGACGGGCGAACGTAAGCGCCTCGGGGCAGTGCTCGGCTCAAATATCGACCAGATTGTGCGCAACGCGGAGTGCGAGGTCACCCTCATCAAAACCGGTCCTAACGAGGTTGGCAATGCACTCGCCCTTGTGGGCGAGGGGCCCAACGCCTCGCTTGGGGCCCGGCGCGCCTACGAGTTCGTGCAGTACGCCGATGGCGCCTCACTCACACTCGCTAACGTACAACCACCCGATGACGACGCCGAAGCCACCGGCACGGCCATCATCGACCGAGTCGCCACGAATGCAGGCATCGAAGGGCACACCGCCAAAGTCGTCACCTCCGATGACGTGCGCAACGCCCTCCTCGACCTGGCGTCCGAGTACGACACCATCTGCATCGGCTCCACGCGCAGCACCGCCGTTACGCAGGCGCTCTTTGGGTCCATCCCCGAAGAGATTGGCGCCAACGTCGACGGCACCGTGGTCATCACCAGCGGCCACCAGTACAAGCCGCGCACCGTCTCCGAAGCGCTGATCGAGCGGCTGTCGGCATAGGCCCTGCCACCGCGGTCCTGTTTTTGTTGGATACGTACGCCGTGCCATATGCCTGCATCCGATCTCAACCGCCGTTCGTTTCTGAAGCGGGCCGGACTGCTTGGCGGAGCCGCCGGGTGGACTGCCCTTGCGCCTGGCTGTGTCAACGCAAGCGCCCCGCCCGCTGGAGCACGTACCGTTACCGGACGCGTAACCGGTCCCGATGGCGGCGTGCCTCAGGTGCGCATCACCGACGGCCTCTCGGTGGTGCAAACCGATATCGACGGCGCGTTCACCCTTCCTGCTGATGCGCGGCAGCCCTTCGTGTACATGGCTGTGCCTGCTGGATACCGCATCCCCCAGCACGACACCGGCACGGTGCGCTTCTTCCAACCGCTCACCGATGCCCCCGAGCAGACGGCCACGTTCGAGCTGGAGCCGCTCCCCGCCACCGACACACGCCATGCCTTCGTGGTGTTGGCCGACCCGCAGACGGAAGATGCCTACGAGATGGAGCGCTTCCACGACGAAACCGTGCCAGCCGTGCAGTCCACCGTGGCAGCACTGGGGGATACACCGGTCTTTGGCGTGGGCAACGGCGACCTCATGTTCGACGACCTCGCGCTCTTTCCCGAGTATGAGCGCGCCGTAGAGCGCATGGAAGTGCCCTTCTTCCAGGTGGTGGGCAACCACGACCTTAACTTTGACAGCCCGGCCCACCGGAATTCGTACCGGACCTTTCGCGACCATTTTGGCCCCGGCTACTACGCCTTTGACCGTGGGGATGTGCATTACGTGGTGCTGAACAACGTCTATTGGCCCGGCCAAGACGGATTCGGGCGCGATACCGATTCGTATCTGGGCCACCTCTCCGACCGGCAGCTATTCTGGCTCGCGAACGACCTGGCCACCGTATCCCCCGACCAGCCCGTTGTGGTGTTCACTCACATCCCGATGCTGAGCACGCTCTACCAGCGGCGCGGCGACGAACGGCCCTCCCCCCGCGATATGACCGTGAACCGCTCTGCGCTCTACCGAATGCTGGAGCCGTTTGCGGAGGCGCATATCATTACCGGACACACACACGAGAACGAGCATCGCTACCATGCGAACGTACATGAGCACGTGGTAGGCGCAGCATGCGGCGCATGGTGGACAGGCCCCGTCAGCCGCGATGGCACGCCGCCGGGCTATGCGGTCTACGAGGTCGATGGTACCGACCTTTCATGGCGCTACCAGTCGACCGACCACGACGCCGACCATCAGATGCATCTGTATGCGCCTGGCACCGATTCCGAGCGTCCCGACGCGCTCATTGCCAATGTGTGGGATGCGGATGACGCGTGGCGCATCACCTGGTACGAAGACGGCGTCGAGCAAGGCCCGATGCAGGCCTACGTAGGCACCGATCCGCAGGCCGAAGAACTGTACCGCAGCAGCGACCAACCCGAGCGGCGCCCGTGGGTGTCGCCGATCCCCACCGCGCATCTATATGCCGCCACGCCCTCGCCCGAAGCGTCCGAAGTCACCGTAGAGGCCACCGACCGGTTTGGACGCACGTATGCTGAGACGCTTGCGCTTGGGTAGTGCTCTGTCAACCCTCATTTTGATGGTTGCACTGCAATCAGCCCCCACGAAGCCTGTCATGGTGAGTGCAGTCGAACCATCTCCTTGGTGTTTAGCAGGAACTTTTCGGGACGGCACGGCACACGTATCCATCTTGGTTTAACCTACAGAATGACCTGTGACACAGCAGTAGTACTGTGTCACAGGTCAATCTTGGGGTAGTAACGCACCTCTCTTACATGGTGTCATCTTGAGCGGAGCAACTGCGCCTAAGTAGACCTAAAAAAGTATCTTAGCAGGTATGTCCTTGCAACGAGAGGCTGCTGCCTTGCTCTGGATTACGATGTGAATTCGCTCCGCTCATTTCTGGATCGCGCTCTTCCGACCGCTGTCGGAATCGCTTGTCCAGGATGACGGGTTGGGGGAAGGCGCTGGGTTGAAAAGGCGCTGGGTTGA
>NZ_JAWOAR010000132.1:0-3362 GCF_046498435.1 Longimonas sp.
CGGAAGCCACGCTGACGGCCATGTCCAGGGCCAGGAAGCTCTTGCAACATTTCGGTTCCCCGCCCAGGATGCCGACGGCCTGCTGCGCCCAGAGTTCATCAATGAGCCACTTCTGCTCGTCGGGCAGCCGTGCCAGATCGCACGCTTTCTCTACGGGCAGTAGCTTCATGATGAGCGTCTTCCGCTTACGCTTGCCCGTATGTCGAAGACCTTCAAGAAGAGCTTCTCGTCGATCTGGTCGACCTCATCATGCAGGGCGGCTGAGAGCAGATCGTTGGCCATGGTCATCAATACGCGACAGTTGCCGGCGGCGTGTTCACAGAGCGCAGCGATAACCGGTTCGCTGATCAGCCTCGGATTACCGGCCTTCTCTAAATGGTTGCAGAGGCATTCGCGGAGGGCTTTCGATTCAGAGGGTTCGAAGCGCAGACGGCAACGGATCCGACTGGCCACGGGAAGCAGGTCATCGGTCTGCAACGCTTTCGCGAGCCGCTGGTCACCGCAAAGCACGACGGTGAGGATGCTGCGAGAGTCGAGCTTGTCACTCGCGAGCATGCGCAGTTCGCACAACACCGCCGTGTTCATCGCCTGCGCCTCGTCGATCAGCAGCGCCGGCCGATAGAGGGAGGCCTCCATATGAGCGATCCATCGCTGCCGCAGCACCCTGGCTCCTCCCCAGCGGTTGTGGGGCGAGAGCGTCACGCCGAACAGATCGCCGAGTTCTCGATAGAAGTCTGCTACGGAGGCTTGCGGACGGGTCAGTACACCGACGGTCACATCACATAGGTTCCCGAGACGATCGGCAAGGATGCGGAGCGTCGCGCTCTTGCCCGAACCGGGCACACCGGTAATCAGGGCGAAGCCGCCTTCGCCGAGCTGGTTCTCGATCCGCCAGCAGAAGTGTTCCATAGCCGGGGTCACGTACAGTGACGAGACGGGAACCTCCTGGCAGAAGGGGTTGTATTTGAGGCTGTAAAGGGCCAGCATCTTGTTACTCATGGGGCTTACTTCTCCTCTTTGTTGATTTCATCCTTGGGTAGATACGCCGGCGGCAGCCCGGTGGCGGCATAGTCGGCAATGAGTTTGCGAAGCAACGGGGCCATCTGGCCGTCGGGCAGTTCGGGCACGCAGCCGACTGGCTCGGTGATGGCTTCCTTCCGTCGCCGCTTCCCGTCGGCGTTCTTCTGCTTGTCCTGCGGGTAGAGCCGTCCGAGCACCTGCCCGCTGCGCCCGTCGCTCAGGTAGACATGCGAGAGATCCCAGCTCGCGTAGCGAACCGTCACCGCCTCGAGGTGCCGATAGCGCGAGGGCAGCTCGAAGCGTTTGCCCTCGACGCTGATCGTGCCGTCACTCTTGCGCTGCTTGCGCGAGCACTCCGCCGTGAACGCCTGGCGAAGGACTTCACTTTCCGGACACCGCCGCCCCACATCCTTGTTGTGGATAAAGCGCGAGAGCGGCGTGTCGGCGATCTCGCGTTGCCTGCTGCGGTTGTGCTCCAACTCGACCCAGGCCTGCGTCGCCTCGTTGAGAGCGCTGAGAGTCAAGTCCTTGACGCCATCGAGCATCGCCAGCAGCCGCCCCTCGACCGGCCCCCAGAATGACTCCTGCTTGCCGTTCTGGTACGGGCTGTAAGGCAGGGTGCGCTCGTGCACGATCCCCAGCCGCACCAGCCCCTGCGTCGTCTCGTGGGCGATCATCGCGCTGCCGTTATCGCTCATCAGTGCCCGTGGCAGCCCCCGCTTCATGAATGCCTGCAAAAGACCATGGATCAGATCCTCGGCCGTCTCGTGCAGATACCATTGCGCATGGCAGCAAAGGCGCGAATGGTCGTCGAGCACCCCCAGCAAAATCGGATGCACCCAGTCGCCCGGGGAGGTGAGCACCGGCACGCTGCCGTGATGGAAGTCCAGGTGCCAGAGCGCATTGACATAGGCGCTCTCGTAGCTGCGGATCTCCAGATCCTCGAATCGCGCTTCGGCGGCCTCGGCTCCCGCGCTCGTGCGTTTCCCGCCCAGACGGCGACGCTTGGGCATGCCGTGCGCCTGCATGTAGCGACGCACGCTCTCGTAGGAGGGCATCTCCCCGAGTCCGGGGTCCTGCGCAACGCGCACGGCAAGATTATCGGCCTGCAGCTTGTAGCTCCAGTGCCGATGCTGCCGGTACTGCGCGTCGATCAGGGCACGCAGCGGTAGACTCAAGCTCGGATGCGTGCCCTGATCCTCGCGGATCTTGCGCGAAAGCACCCCGACCGGATCCTTCGGCGAGCGGCGCGCCTGGTAGTACCAGCGCTCGATCGTCGAGGCTCCCAGGACAACCCACTCGCCCGAGATCGGATGACGCCAGCGTTTACGAGCAAGCCGCTTCAGCTCCCCACCCAGCTCCCCCTTTCCCGGCGGTGCCGCCAGTAGCGGACCCACCACGCTGAAGCGAAAATGCGCCCAGCGCTGATCGCCTGCCCCCGCCGTCTCCGGCATGACTGGCTGTTGTGTTGATACACTCCGTTCCCCTGGCATCGTTCTTCTCCTTTCCGGCTCGATCAGATCGGGCCTTTTGTCTGCGATGCCACCTTTCTACAGAAGAGCGTTTAGCCTGTCGCCAAGCGTTCTCTGCGGGAGCTATGACCACCCTCACATAGCGCACCTATTTTTTCTCCATTTTGTCGTGATCGGCGCGATATATCCCATTAGGTTGACCAACCCTTTACGTCTATTGGCAACGAACGCTTCGACAAGCCCATAGGGCATGAGAAGCTCATCAAGCACCGGCATGAACCGTCCCCGCTCCCCCTTCCAGAACGGCGTCTTGACAAAAACCTCCAGCCACCAGCGACGCCAACGCTTCAAGGTTCGCAGGTCGATGCCCAGCGCTTCGTGCAGGGCCCCGATCCGATGCGCATTCGGTCCATGCATCATCGCCGACACCAATACCACAACGATCCCGGCATACACCTTGCGCCCCAGGAACCGAACCGACGGCGGCGTGTGTCGCTTGCGACAGCGCGAGCAGGTGTAACTGTAGCGCTTGTTCCACGACTCCACCCATCGAGGCTTACGCGGATAATCATCTCTATGCAACTTGGCGTCACAATTCAGGCACACTTCGGAACGCATCTGCTCCGCCAATTCCGCATCAACCTTATCTAGCAGCTTGATCAAATCCGCATCCTTTAGTAGCTTGTCCATGGGGTGTTCTCCTTCTCCATTGGCGTGGTAAAATGAGAACAAAAAACCTCACAAGGCTTTTTTGCAAGCTTTGTGAGGTTTACCCCAATCTTTTTATCTCTCTATCTGATGGACACCAACGCCCATCCATCACCTATCTTGACCTAAATCCCGCCACCTACCATCACATATTCAGTCCGC
>NZ_JAWOAR010000149.1:0-9266 GCF_046498435.1 Longimonas sp.
ATGGTGATATAGGAGTTTTCGGTTTCGATACCGAGTTCCTCCAGCCCGAGGTCTTCGATATTACCCGTTACCCCCACAGCCGACAGCACCTGGTCGCACTCTACGTGTTGGGTGTCGTCGCCAACCTGGATTTCGGCACGCAGCGCACCGTTGTGCTCCTCGACCCCTTGCAGCATAGCGCCCGTCATGACATTGATGCCGCTCTTCTTATACGAGCGCTCCAACACGCGCGAGGCGTCTTTGTCTTCCACCGGCACCAAGCGGTCTTCCACCTCTACAATGGTGACATCGGTGCCCATGTGGTGGTAGAAGTAGGCAAACTCAACGCCGATAGCTCCTGCGCCCACAATGAGCAGACGGTCGGGCTGCTCGGTTTGCAGCATGGCCTCTTTGTACGAAATGATCGCCTCGCCATCGATGGGCAGCGGGGGAATTTCGCGGGCACGGGCCCCGGTGGCAATGATAACGGCATCGCCCGTAATAGTCATTTCCTCGCCGATCTCCTCGTCATCCATGTTTACCGAGGGCGCCACCTGCACCGTATTCGGGTCGGTGAGCCGACCATGCCCCTCAATCACATCAATGTTATTCTTGTTCATGAGGTACTGCACGCCCTTGTTCATCTTGTTCGCCGTGTTGCGGCTCCGCTCGATGACCTTGGCAAAATCGGGCGTCACGGTGCCCTCAAGCTCCAACCCGTAGTCCTCCAGATGATTGGCTTGCGCCATAACCTCAGCACTTTTCAGCAGCGCCTTGGTCGGGATACAGCCAATGTTGAGGCATACGCCGCCAAGTTTATTTTTCTCGATAACAGCTGTTTTCATATCGAGTTGCGAAGCACGGATGGCGGTTTCGTAGCCGCCCGGTCCGCTCCCGATGACAATGCAATCGTAATGGGTAGCCATGGATACAGCAAAGGATTGGTGCGAAACAGTATGCGAAACGTCTTAAAATCAAAATCGATGGCGCGGCTCCATCCGCATTGGCCACCGAGTTCAACATACGAGACGGTGGGCACCGTTCCCACCATGGGCCCCTCACCCGGGCGCAATCTTGTGTGAATTGGCGGATGTCTCGTTATGAATGCAGGCGCTTTTGCATCTCTCCGGGGGTGCTACCGAGCGCGTAACCATCGGGTGGGGTCGTTCGAGGCGTTCGAGTCTGCGTCGAAGATGGCGAAGAACACCCCAGCTCCCCGCGGCTCATTTTCGGTGCCTGCCCACCCGACCCGATCGCCTGCCGACACCGATTCTCCCATCGACACGTCCAGGTCAGACAGATTGCTGTACACCGACAAGAAATCGCCGTGGCGGATGACAAGGTAGGTGCCAAATCCGGGCACAAAGTCAATGCCGCTCACGCTGCCGTCGAACACGCTACGCACCGGATCGCGTGGATTGGTTGCAATGGTGATGCCGGGGTTGTTCGTGGTTGTACCGTGTACCGGATCCACCTGATCGCCATAGCCCTCGGTGATGGCTCCTTCGGCCGGCCAGGGAAGTTGCCCCTGGTTCTCCGCAAACGAGGACGACAGGCGTTCGTAGTCGGCATCGGAGAGCCCTCCTGCACGGGTGCCTGTTCCTTCTGCTTCCTCGTCAGCAGCAGCAATGAGGTCTTCGATGCGTTGCTGAAGCTCCTCGACCGATTCCTGCTTGCGTTCAATCTCTTCGCGCAGGGCCGACTGCTCCGCACGCAGTTCATCGACCACCTGGCGGCGATCGCGGCGCAGGCCTTGCAGGCGGTTGCGCTCGGAGCGCGCATCGGTGAGCAGCTGCTGCGTTTCGCGTTGCGAGGCGGCCAGCTCTTCTTGCTGGGCTTCGATGGTGGCCTGGGCCTCCTGAATGGCATTACGCCGGGAGCGCCGCTGAGCTGCAAACTGATGCAGATAGCGCACACGTACAATCATCTGGTTAATGGACTTCGACGACAGAATGAGCGCCAGGTCGTGCAGGCGGCCGTAGCGGTAGGCGTGGTTGGCGCGAGATTTGTATTCGTCGACAAGCGTAGCACGGGCCGAGTCGAGCGTTTGTAGCGTATCGCGGGCCTCGCGCTGCTGCTGTTGCAGTTGGCGCAGGCGGCGCTCATACGTATCCACCAGCTCCTGCCGCAGCGCAATCTCACGGTTGAGTTCGTCGAGGCGCTCGCGTGTGGCACTGGCTTCGCGCTCGGTGCTCCGCAAGCGCTCCTGGTCGCGGTTGATCTGGCTCCGCAGCGCGTTGAGGCGTTCCTCCGTGTCGGCACGCTCCTCCTCGGTCGATTGCGCATGAGCGGCATGCGGCATCAGCCCGCCCCCCAGCAGCATGAGCAGCAGGAGGCCATGCGTTAGCGGCGTCGTTGCCAGCACCCAGGCCATGCCGAATGGGCGACTACGGAAGCGCAACGCGTTGCACATCGGAAGGTACATCGAACGGAAACGAGAGCGATTCGGGAGTGAGCGTGATCGAGCGATACGTCATGAGTGCGCGAATCCCATCGCCAGGGCGGCGCAGTACTACGCGGCTGGGAATGAGTACGCCGTCTACCCGTGTATGATCGGTAAACACACGCTCATCCACAACCGTGCCCTGTTCATCGCGCTCCACAAACCGAACGACCCGCCAGATCGACGGATCCACCGAATAGGTATATCGGCCTTCTGCATCTTCAAGATGGTACAGTTCATCGTCGTGGCGTAGTGACCAGTCTCCCTCTGTAGGCAGCACCAGCAGCCCCATCAGGTTCTGAAACAGCGTCTCGCTGGATACAGGAACGGGCAACACCTGCTGCGCACTCTCGACCGGCCCCACAGCCAGCTCCTCGTCGATGCGATTGTGCACGTAGAAGCTGTCGGGGGTTACCATCATGCGGGCCGCATCAATGCCCAGCGGGCCGCGCACATTCATCCAGAGCGTGTCGCTTCGCCGCTGGCGGAGCGTAGCCCGAAAGCGTCCACTCTGCATCGGACTATTCAGGTCCATGCGCACCTCCCCTTCGAAAGCTGTTAGCGTGTCGGTGGAGCCGTGCACAGCCTCGCGGATATCGGCGGGCGTATGGTTCGGAAAGGCATTGGGCACGCCCTCCTCTTCCACAACGGGAGCACTGCTTCCACACGCCGAGAGCAGTGCAGCTATAGCAAATATGCCAATGACAATACCAATCCCGCGGTGTGGGGAACACTGGAGTACACTACGCATGGCGGCGAAATGACGTGTGAGCAATACATGAACGAAATCCAGACCGATACCAAGACGAAGCACCAGGACCGGTGATACGCGACACAGGCATAACGCACGCCGCCTGGTGTTCCGTATCCAATTGCCTTGTACCGGGGCCCGAAAGAGCAATGGCGGGCTGCATGTGCACTTGCGCCCGATTCATGCCTTTTGTATACTTAATCTTCACGTCCTTCCTTCCACACGACGTATATCAATGCCATGGGCGAACAGAATGTGAACGAAGAGCGGGATCCGCGCCGCCTGCGCGATTTCGCGCGGCGCCTTATCCACGATGTGCGTGCGCTTGAACGCATGCTGGATGAAGAGATGTTCGAAACAGATACACGGCGCATTGGCGCTGAACAGGAGCTGTTCCTCGTAGACCATCGGGGCGAGGCCGCGCCCGTCATCGAAGGGATCATGAAGCGCAACACCGACCCGCGTATCGTAACTGAGCTTACGAAGTTCAATGCGGAGTTTAACATGGATCCGCTGGTGTATGGCGGCGATTGCTTCAGCACCATGGAGACCGCCACCAATGAGCTGCTTGCGGATGTGCGCACCCTGGCCCGCAAAGAGGGAGCCGAGCCGATCTTAGTGGGTATCTTACCCACGGCGCATCTGGCGAACTTCTCTATGGATTTCATGACTCCAAAACCGCGCTACTATGCGCTTAATGATGCAATAACGCGGCTGCGCGGGGGAGCGGGGCGGTATCAGATTCGCGGCCTCGACGAGCTCTTCGTAAAGCATGACTCAATTATGCTGGAAGGCTGTAACACCAGCTTCCAGACGCACTTTCAGGTGACGCCCGATGAGTTCCCGCGCTTCTACAACATTGCACAGGCGGTAGCGGCCCCCTGTTTGGCCGCCTCGACCAACTCGCCGCTGCTCTTTGGTAAACGCCTGTGGCGCGAAACCCGCATCGCGCTCTTTCAGCAGGCCGTAGACACACGGTCGAGCAACCTCTACTTGCGTGAAATGAGTCCACGCGTGCACTTTGGCAGCCAGTGGGTACAAGAGTCGGTAACCGAAATCTTCAAAGAAGACATCTCGCGCTTCCGGGTGCTGCTGTCTACCGAGTTTGAGGATAACCCGCTCCAACAGCTCGACGAAGGTCGCATCCCCAACCTGAGCGCGCTGCAGCTGCATAACGGCACCGTGTATCGCTGGAACCGCGCCTGCTACGGCATTACAGAAGGGAAACCGCACCTGCGCATCGAAAACCGCATCTTACCCTCGGGGCCAACCGTGGCCGACGAGATGGCGAACGCGGTGCTCTGGTACGGTCTCGTTACGGGCATGGCCGAACACTACCACGACGTAGCCGAGGTCATGAACTTCGACGATGCCCACCACAACTTCATCGCCGCAGCGCGCCACGGACTCGCCTCACAGTTTAGCTGGATCGACGGCTCGAAGCGTCCGGCCCGCTCGCTGCTCCTCGAAACGCTGCTCCCCATGGCCCGCGATGGGCTCCACACCTCTGGCATCAGCACCGACGACATTGACCGGTACCTGGGGATTATCGAGGCGCGCGTGGCTTCCGGGCAGACGGGCTCGCAGTGGCAACTCGACTCGCTGGCTGCGATGACCGGTGGCACACGTACCGAGCGCCTGAGCGGCGTAACACGAGGCATGGTGCAACGCCAAATTGAGGGCGAACCGGTGCACACCTGGACGCTCGCTTCGCTGGGCGAAGCCTACACGCCGGGGCACATCCGCGAAACGCGCGTCGAAGACTACATGAACACCGACCTGATGACCGTGCACGAGCAGGAGTCGGTCGAGTTTGTGGCCTGTATGATGGACTGGCAGCGCCTGCGCCATGTGCTCATTGAAGACGAAAATCACCGTCTGGTGGGCATCATCAGCCACCGGCGTTTGCTGCGCCACATGGCCGAGCGCGACGGCACCGGCAGCGACGACACGCCCATTGGATCCATCATGAAGCAGGATCCCGTTTCGGTCGTGCCGGACATGCCTACGCTGGATGCTGTGCGCCTGATGCGCGAGAAGCAGATCGGGGCGCTCCCCGTTGTGCGCGAAGGCCAACTCGTAGGCATCATCACCGAGCGCGAGTTTATGGACGTAGCCCACAACCTGCTCGACGACTCCGACACCAACGGCAACAGCGAATCTAACGTCGAAATTGCCGGTGATGCCTCGGAGTCGGTGTCTGGATCGTAGACGGATGCTACCGGAGCACATTGTTACGCATCCGGTTTTGTTACGCATCCGTTCGGGTGGAACGTGCCATGTGCGCGGTAGGTGTTATGCGGTGCGCAGGCGCTCAAACTGCGTGCCTCACCGCCGCACCCCTGGAGCACCGCGCACCATCCGATCATACCGTGCATTGCTTCCCATTCTGTATGTCAGACATCCGAAAACAAACGATCAACGGGCTGGAGGTCCACATCGACCGCAGCCTGTGCATTGGCTCCGGCAACTGCGTGAACCTGGCTCCCGAGGTCTTCACCATTCGGCAAGATGCCATCGTTGACTTCAAAGACGAGGTCGATGACAGCATCGATGCAAGCCGCCTCGTGGAGTCGTGTCAGATCTGTCCGGTCGACGCGCTGCTCGTGTACGATGGCGATGAGCAGATCGTACCGTAAGCAGCTGCAAACAAAGCACACCGCCCAAAACAAACGGCCTCAATGCTGGCACCTGCCAGGCACTGAGGCCGTTTTTCGTGTGGCAAAGCCGCAGGGCATGCATTACGCCCCGTCGTTATTACGGCGGAGCCAGGCAATGACGAGCCCGGTGCCAATACCAAGTACCAAAATCAGCACATACCAGAGCGGCGAGTCGGCAATCTCCATAAATCGGGTGCAATGTGATGCGGGTAAAGAGGGGATGCGGAGGGCAGCTGGCTACGCCTCGTCATCGGACGGCGACTCCTCGGCATCGGTCTCGGCGTTCTGGCTTTCCCACGCACGAAAGCGATCAAGCTCGTTGTGGGTTGTGCGCACCACGAACGCCAGAATAGCCGTGTCATCAATAATGCCGAGCCCGGCCAGCGAGCGTCCGCCCGAAGAGCGGCCCATCAGCAGAAAATAGAGCACAGCCAGCGTGATCACCCCCACCGAGCGCCATGGAAAGTGGGCGTAGGTGCCCTTGCGCCAGGCTCGCACCATCCGAAAGAGCGTTGCGATATCGCGCGCCAGCACAGCAGGCACAGAATCTTCTTCGCCCAGCCGCTGCACGGCCTTGCGCAGCACACCCACCCAGCGCAAGCGTTTTTCGAGCACCTCTTGGGCTGCCTCGCTAAAGGCATCGGTCAGAGAGGGCTGCTCCGGCGTTTGCTGAGACGTTTGCGACGATTGGGCGTCTGACGCATCCTCGTGATCGGATTCGTCGGATTCAGGCGCTGCATCCATATCGGGCGATTCCTCCGTCTCAGATGCTTTAGTGGAGGCGTTCGATGCGGATTCGGGCGACGAGGAGGACGATTCGGTTGGATCAGGCATTATAGAGCATGGGGTTAGGTAAAGAACAAAAGCACGCACGATGGGAATAGAGCCGCCCCGCGAAACATCTGGGGGCGCCTCGTATCTTTGATGCACAGCCTGCAATGGAGTTCGCACCGGTTTCCTTACGTCTACCCCATCGCATGATTACGCAACGCACCGACGACCCCGAAAAAGCGGCCCGCTGGCTCCGTGCAGGCGACTGTGTAGCGTTTCCTACGGAAACGGTGTACGGGCTTGGCGCCAATGCGCTCAATGCCGACGCGGTGGCAAAAATCTTCGAAGCCAAGGACCGCCCGGCCGACAATCCGCTGATTGTGCATGTGGCTTCGGTTGAACAGGTCGAACGGGTCGCGCAAAATCTGTCGAGCGCGGCGTGGGCCCTACTGCGCGCATTCAGTCCCGGCCCCCTCACGTGCGTGGTGCACAAGCGCGATGACGTGCCCAACGTAACCACAGCAGGACTCGATACGGTGGGGGTGCGCATTCCCTCACTCCCTGTAGCCCAGTCGTTCCTAACGGCGTGTGCGGTGCCCGTAGCCGCTCCCTCTGCCAACCGATCGGGGCGGCCCAGCCCCACGACATGGGAGGCGGTGCGCTACGACCTGGATGGGCGGATTCGGGGTATCCTCATCGGTCCCCAGTCGCCTACCGGCATTGAATCAACGGTCGTGGATACCACGGTCGACCCGCCGGTGGTGTTGCGACCCGGTGCGGTGTCAGTGGAGGAGGCGCGCCGGGTTGTCCCCGAACTTGCAATGGCAGACTCGGTCGAGCAACAAAAGCGGAGTCCGGGGACCCGTCACCGCCACTACGCCCCTGACGCAACAGTAGAGATCGCCTCGGCCGACGAGGCAACGCCGGGCGTTGATGCGGCATACTTAGGACTCAACCGCCCCACACGTTCGGGCTCGTGGGGGCATATCGTGCTCGCCAGCAATATTCCTGACTATGCAGCGCGTCTGTACGCTGCCCTGCGTAAGTTTGATGCGGAAGAAATGGATCGCATCGTGTGCGAGCCCGTGGAGCCAACTGGGCTGGGCCGAGCGCTCATGGATCGCGTCAGGCGGGCAGCGGGCCACGCGTCTGGCGAAACACCCAACGATGGAGCGGCGGGAGCAGGCGAAGCCCTGTAACAACGGCCCGCGCCACACCCGGACGAAACGCAATGCGGTGTACCCAGCGTCCCCACTGCAAGCGGGTGTCGAACGCTGCGTGCCAGTCGGACGCGTAGCGCGTGCGGAGCGTGGCAGCCGCCTGCTGCCCTGCCAGGAACCGATGCAGGTGCGGCACCAGCACATCGGCGGCATGTAGCGCCATTGCCATGCCGTCGCCACAGAGCGGGGCAATCATGGCGGCGGTGTCGCCCACCATGCACACATCCCGGTGCAACGGACCTTTCGTATCCAGCGTAACCTGACTGACGGCGCAAAAGTCGGTGCAGCGTGTGCCTGCCTCCAGCCGCTCGGCCAGATGCGGGTTGGCATCGGCAGCGGCCTGTAGCATGCCCTCGGGCGATCCGGCGTGCTGAAGCGCGTCGCGGCGGCCAATCCAACAGACGTTGAAGCGCCCTTCTTCGACGGGCGAACAGCCGCAGTATCCCCCTGGAAACGCGTGAATGTCGATGACGGGCGGCATATCGCCACCGTAGTGCGCTTTGAACGCCACCACCGGATCAGGCTCGGTAAGATCGGTACGCCCCAGCGTGCGGTCGGGGATGCCGTGCTTCCCCCAGGCTCCAACGACCGTGCGTGTCTTGGTTGTACCCTGCGCGTGAGTCACCGTAAAGCCCGTGTCAAGCGTGCCTTCGATATTTGAAACGCGGCAGCCGGTGCGCACGGTAGCTCCTGCGGATTCGGCTTGCTTCGCCAGCAGCGCATCCAGCACGTACCGGCTGATGCCCCACGCAGCGGCAGGCAGCGCCACGGTGTCGGTTGCCCCGCCGGGAGCTGTCACTACCGACTGGTCGATACGTGGCGGGTGGTGGGCCTCCAGCGTCTCGCGCACGCCCAGCCGGTCAAGCGAGGACTGCGCCTCGGGCGAGAGAAACTCGCCGCAGAGCTTATGACGCGGATACGACCCCGCCTCGAACACAACGACCTCGTGTCCGGCGCGAGCCATCTGAATGGCTACGCTACACCCGGCCAGCCCGCCGCCTACAACGGCAACATCTATCATCGTAGTCTACTGCGCAGTGTGCTATGGAAATATATGTGCTGCGTGTTATATGCAAGGCACAGCGTCGCATTCCAACGCACCGACATTGTTACGAATGCCCGGCACTACTGCTGTGTCACAGGTTAATGGTTGGGTTGGAACGTGCCCCGTTTACATGATGTCATCTTGAGCGCAGCGGCTCCGCCAAGGAGACGCGGAGTCCTGACACGAGCGAAGCGACTGATGAACGCAGTGAATAAAGATCTCCTCCGAAATGGGCAGGGCCGTTCAATCGCCTAGAGCGCCGCTGAGCACCCTTTTCTCATTTTACTTTACCTGGTATTTATTTTGCTGGAGGAGCCTATTTTTAAACGTAAACTGAAGGCAATTTATCCTGATAAGGAGCAGCATGAAAATGTGAAGGATGTCCTCCAGAAAATTG
>NZ_JAWOAR010000151.1:0-3363 GCF_046498435.1 Longimonas sp.
CATCCCTAACAAGATATTCTCAAGTTTCCGGTTATCATTTCAATTGTAATGATATGCCAAACTTCGTCTCTCGTAAGTAATTTTGTGTTTTGGTTAGGCCCAGACAAACATAACGTGCCATAGTCCTCATATTTCTCTACTGAAAAATACATTTGAAAATGCAGAATGCTCACACCCGAAACACCTTTTCCCGATGCCATCCCAAGCATTCCTGATCCGGAATGTGTTTCGCGTCCTCCGGTGAAAAAATAGGCCGCTGCTCAAGGGTCATAATGTGCCCTGGGTTGTTCTGTTCCGATCTGGCCAGGGACGAAACCAGGACCTCGTAGTCTGTGCCTACGCCCATGATACCGCGGTCAAAGCTCCATCCAAAGTGACACCGATACGGAGGTTCTTGTCTATCTCATCGAGGAGGTACAGGAAGAGGCCGGGCTCGACCTGCCTGAGGCAGTGCGTCAGGCACTCACGCAGGTCATTGGCACGTACGGCATTGCCGTCGTATCCGCCAGCGACCCCGACCTGCTTGTGGCCGCACGCAAGGGAAGTCCGCTGCTCATTGGCGTAGGCGAGGGCGAGTACTTCCTGGGCTCCGACGCTGCCCCGCTCGTAGAACATACGCGGCAGGTGGTGTACCTGAGCGACGGCGAGATTGTGACGATCCGGCGCGGTGGCTATCAGGTGCGGACCATCGAGAACGAGCCGCTGGAGAAAGAAGTGCACGAACTGGAGTGGACGCTCGGCGAGATTGAGAAGGGCGGCTATGAACACTTCATGCAGAAAGAGATCATGGAGCAGCCCACCGCGCTCGAAGATGCGATGCGTGGACGCGTGCTGCCCGACGACAACAAGATTGTGCTCGGCGGCCTGCATGATGTGATGGACGACCTCCGCGAGGCCGATCGTGTGGTCATTGCAGCGTGTGGTACGTCGTGGCACTCGGCGCTTGTGGGCGAATACCTGATTGAGCACTTTGCGCGTACGCCCGTCGAAGTCGAATATGCCAGTGAGTTCCGCTATCGCAATCCTATCTTGCGGGAGGGCGATGTAGTGCTCGTCATTTCGCAGAGTGGCGAAACTGCCGACACACTGGCTGCCGTCCGCGAGGCGCAGCGTCAGGGGGTGCTCTGCCTGGGCGTGTGTAACGTGGTGGGTTCGACGATCGCCCGCGAAACCGACGCCGGGGTCTATCTGCATGCCGGACCCGAAATCGGTGTGGCCTCCACCAAAGCGTTTACCGCGCAGGTGATCGTGCTGGCGATGATTGCGCTGAAGATGGCGGAAGACCGCACGCTCAGCCATGCCGAGTTCGCCGACGCTGTGCACGCGCTGGCCTCGATTCCGGACAAGGTGCGCACCACGCTCGAAATGGATGGGCAGATCGAGAAGATGGCGAACATCTACCGCTACTCGTCCAATTTCCTGTATCTGGGACGCGGGTTTAACTTCCCGGTGGCTCTCGAAGGCGCACTCAAGCTCAAAGAGATCTCCTACATTCACGCCGAAGGGTATCCGGCGGCGGAGATGAAGCACGGTCCTATTGCACTCATCGATCGCTTCATGCCGGTAGTCTTCATCGCGCTGAAAGACAGCACCTACGACAAGGTCGTGTCGAACATTGAGGAGGTAGCCGCGCGCGACGGATCCGTCATTGCTATTACCGATGAGGGCAACGGCGATCTGGATGATCTCTGTGAGTACGTGCTGCGCATCCCTCAAACCCAAGAGTTCCTTTCGCCACTGCTGGCGGTGGTGCCGTTGCAGTTGCTGTCGTATCACATCGCGGTGATGCGCGGTTGCGATGTGGATCAGCCCCGCAACCTGGCCAAGAGCGTAACGGTGGAATAACACGCCGCAGTGCCCTCTGCGCTTGATGCACATCCTGTGAGCCTCGCTGCGGGTCTGAACCCGCGGCGAGGCTTTTCGTTGATGCATCTTGCTTATTACGGCGCTACACTTGGCGCCTTTTACGTTTTGCCCCCGTTTCCCGTCATAAGTTTCTGCCTTACATGATCGAACTGGAGAAGCTGGACAAGATCAAGAACCGATTCGATGAGATCGAGCAGATGATGGCCGATCCCGAAATCGCGACCGACGCGCAAAAGATGTCGGAGCTCGGCCAGGAGCACGGTCAGTTGCGTGAGGTGATCGAGGCGATCAACACGTACGAAAACCTGCTCGAAGAGCGCAAAGGCTTGAAAGAGATGGTTGCTGCCGAATCGGGGGAGATGGCCGATCTGGCGCAAGACGAGCTTGAGTCGATCAACGAGCAGCTGCCTGAGGTGGAAGACGACCTGAAGGATAAGCTCATCCCGAAGGATCCCGAAGACCGCAAAAACGCAATCATCGAGATTCGGGCCGGTACGGGCGGCGACGAGGCGGCTATCTTTGCGGGGGATCTGTACCGCATGTACGTCAAGTACGCCGAAAAGAAGGGCTGGAGCCACGAAGTCATCGATGCCTCGCACGGATCGCACGGCGGGTTCAAAGAGATTACGATGAGCATGGGCGGGCCCGAAGTGTTTGGCACCATGAAGTATGAGAGCGGCGTGCACCGCGTACAGCGCGTGCCTGAAACCGAGTCGAGCGGACGCATCCACACCTCGGCGGCGTCGGTGGCCGTGCTGCCAGAGGCAGAGGAGGTAGACATCGACATCAAGCCCAACGACATTAAGGTGGATACGTATCGCGCCAGCGGGCCCGGTGGGCAGTCGGTGAACACGACGGACTCGGCCATCCGCATTACGCACCTGCCCACGAAGCTGGTGGTGACCTGCCAGGACGAGAAGAGCCAGCACAAGAACCGCGATAAGGCGATGCGGGTGTTGCGTTCGCGGCTCTACGATATGAAGCTGGAGAAGCAGCGCGAGGAGCGTGCCGAGGAGCGCCGCTCCCAGATCGGCTCGGGCGACCGGTCGGCCAAAATCCGCACTTACAACTTCCCGCAAGATCGCGTAACCGACCACCGCATGGAGGGAGAAAACAAGAACTACGCGCTGCAAGACATCATCGAGGGCGATCTGGACCCGGTGCTTACTGCGCTGAAAGCCCAGGAGAACGCCGAACGCCTGGCGCGGCTGTAGCAGCGTGGAGGCCCTCCCCCATCGGACCTGACGTGACGCCGCCGGGCCTGCATCGCCCGAGCAGCGCTGCCCTCTCACATGGAGCGGCATCGCCGTACAAAAAGAGGCACTGCAACTTAGTAGGCTTCAATGGTCGCCCGGGATATTCTTCCGACAGCGTATGTGTTTAGCGACTTGTTCCAGATTGCCGGGGACGCAAGCAGTACCGTCTGCGTTTCTGGCGTACACCACGGCCCCCCTTCGGTATCGCTGTCGCGTGGGAAACGCAGAAGCGTTCATTTGC
>NZ_JAWOAR010000232.1:0-2697 GCF_046498435.1 Longimonas sp.
CAGCCGACCCACCTGGGGGGTCTATCTCCGCGTGGGCGGAGGCATCCAGTTCAACGGGGCCCGTTGTCGCCTGATTATCGGTCTATCTCCGCGTGGGCGGAGGCATCCTCTCGGTTGGCAAGCTGGGTCACGTATCGCAGGTCTATCTCCGCGTGGGCGGAGGCATCCCTGCGTCATCATGACACAGGTAGTATGTGTCTTACAGCATAGGGGATAGGTTGATCACTTTCAAGCGTTGCTCTACTGTCGTTTTGGCGGTTAAATGCGGCTTTCACTTCATTAGGGGATGTGCTGATCAGTCGTGTCACAATGCATCCGCTTTGAGCTACCCGTTGCCACCAGCGCTTCGTACTTGTACACATGAGACATCAGCTACGTTATGGCATCCATCCCTGCGTATCCCCCGCCTGCGTATTCTCTCGCTACGTGCCCCATTGCATGCGCTGAACGCTCGCATCCGCCAGTGTCTGAAGGTCAAACCGCTTCGCCAGTGCCCAGAGCAGCGCGCGGGTGGCCAGCACATCGCCCCGAGCAGTGTGGAACGCTACGTCGGGGACGCATTCGAGTGCGTGGCAACAGGTGGCCAGCTGCATGTCGGACAGCGTAAGGTGGGTGCGGGCTAGCGCAAGCGTGTCGATGTAGTATAGCGGCGGAAGGTGGAGGGCGAGGCGCTCAGCCTCATAGGCGATAAACTTGAAATCAAACGACAGGTTATGGCCTACGACAATGCCTTCTGTCAGATGCGTGAGCGTGTCGTGGAGCGCTGCCTGAAGCTCAGGAGTCGGCTGACGCGTCTCACGGGTGCGCGACCACGCAACGTGCCACACGCCCTGCCCGAACACCGCGATTTCCGTAATGCGTGCGCCCCGATCTGGACGCAGTCCGGTCGTCTCCAGGTCAAAAAAGCGCAGCGGGCTGGTCAAAAGCGGCCAGTCGGGGGCGTATCGTGTAGGCATGGAGCGTACGTTTGCGTCATTCTGAAGGACCTGACTCCTGTGCATCCGCCGTCCACAATATCGGATCGTCTGGAGCAACTTCTGGCTCTTCGGGATCCTCCAGTTCCATTAATTCCTCCACGTCGTGCTGCGCGGTGAGCGCTCGCACCGTGAGCCACACGCCTTCGTGCTCAACGAGTTCTTTCTTGGGCCACCCAACGAATCGCATCCCCAGCCCCGACGGCGCGGTTCGGCTCTTCCAGAAGAGCACGACGCCGCCATCGGACGGAAGAAGCTCCGACCAGTCGAGCATCACGGTCCAGAGCCGCTCGCGCACTGCCTTTTTCATGCGTGGCGCCACGTACACCCCGGGCGCAATGTCGTGCATACAAGAGGCCAGAAATCCGTTGAAGCGGTCAGGGGTGTTACGCGTTACGGCTACGGTCATCGACATCAAGGACCTCTTTGATATGATCGATCATGGTCGGAATAATATCGTCTTTATGCAGCGTGCGCCCGGCCAGCTTGCGGGTTGTTGCCTCGATGTTGGTGCGTCCGCGCTGGTTATGCTGTTTTGTAGCGCGAAAGGCAATGGGCAAGGTTACGGTGCTGCGCATCATGTCGGCAATATCGAGTGCAAAGGCGTGGCCTGAGGATTCGTGGATGAAGCCAAGCTGGGGCACGGCTCCTGTTATGGCAACGGCCACGCGAGCCGCCGCATACATGGCCGTGGAGGCGTGGTTGATGGCTTTGTTGATGGCATCATCGGAGTCGGGAGCGTGGCGGTCGTAGCGGCGTCCGTCCCAGTTGATGCCGTGCTGATTGGCCAGGTTTTGGTAGACCTTTTTCATGCGGCTGCCCTCCATGCCACGGAGGCTGTCGAGGTCGCGGTGGTACTTGGGGAGCTCCCCTCCCATCCGAATCGCATACATGTGCCGCGCAATGTCGACACGTGTGTCTTCATCGGCCCACAGTTCGGCATGTTTGCGAGCCCGCTTGGCCCGATCGGGTCCAAACGGCATGCTGGCCGCATAGAGCCGTACCCCTCGCGACCCGACTGCGAGCACCCCGGTTTGCTGACGCGCCAGCAGCCGCAGGGCATCGTGACTGATCACAGTGCCGGGCCCGAGCAGCAGGTTTGAGACCTGCTGAAACGGAATGTCGTAGGCTCCCGCCTCCACATCATAGAATCCGGCAGTGGTGAACACGAGATTCCCGGCTTCTACGGCCAATCGTCCGCGCTCCAACCACATGAGCCCGTGCCGATCGGCATGGGGAATGCGAGCGGTTTCGAGTCCAAGACGTCCTTTGAGCGGCATAGGGGAAATGGAGAGATGGAAGAATAGAAGGATGGAGGGATGGGAGAAGAGCCGTGCACGTGCATGCGTTCGTGTGCACGTTTACTCTTCCCTACGACCCCACTTCATTCGTCACGCGCGCCGCACCTTCAGCATGCCGAACCCGAAGCTTTTGTGACGTCCGATGCCGGAGCGGAGTAGTGCCTGGAAGGCATCGCTGTCGGTGACGGTGAGGGTGCCGCTGAGCGTCACGTCGGGGCGCTTTACGGTGTGAGCCGTGCGGTCGCCGTTCGAGTTCGTCTGTGTGCGGCGGACCATTCGTTCAATCGAGAAGCGCTCCACCCCGGCGTCGAGCAGTTTGGCTCCTCCGCGCGCGCTGAACTGGTCCTGTAGCCACTTCACGTAAACGGCTTCACGGTCGAGCGCTTCGTCACTGGTCCACTGCCGCGCCAGAAAGGCGTCGA
>NZ_JAWOAR010000261.1:0-2517 GCF_046498435.1 Longimonas sp.
TCTTCCAGAGCGCGATGGGCTGCCATCAAAATGGTCGCTCCGGGTGCTTCATAAATTTCTCGGGCCTTACAACCGGCCAATCGGTCCTCAATCACTTCGTTGCGACCAACGCCATGCTTCCCCGCTATCTCATTCAGCCGCATCATCATCTCATGGGGTTCCAGTTCTTCTCCATTGACAGCCGTGGGAAAGCCGCGGTCGAACCCGATAGTGCATTCCACGGGCTCATCCGGAGCCTCAGAGGGATCAGTGGTATATTTGTAGCAACATTCCGGCAGAGGATCCCACGTGCCGACATCCGGATCCGCACTGACGGCTGCCCCCCACCCGATGCCCTGAGCAACGAGCGCGAAGTAACAATCCTCGTGCAGTTCGACGACGGCACCGAGGAGCGCATCGCATTTCCGCTGTTGAGTCCAAGTAGCCGGGAGGCCGAAGACGCACTCAATGAAGACGCAGATGATGGGGCCGCCTCGCCCTAACAAGCTTGAGGGCTGCCTCGCATGTGCAAGCGTCCCCTTTGTATCCCCCTAACGCCGTACTTGACTCATGAAGCGCTTTACACTCCCCCCGCACATTGCCTGGCCTGCTTTCGTCATCTTCATCCTGGGCATTGGCGTAAGCTCTGCATCCTACACGTTTTACCAGGCCAACAAAGATGGCGGCGTTGCGCGCATAGCCACCGAAACCACTGCACAGTGGGAGGCCCGTGCTACTGCCCGCAGCGCCACCGATGCATGGAACGGGGCCGTTCGCTGGAGTAGCGATACGCCTCCGCGTTTGCAGCTTACGCTGCGCGATGCGAGCAACGACCCGGTATCCATCAACGACGGTACGCTTACGCTGCGGCAGCCCGACCACGAAGACCCGTTCTTCGAGACCCCGCTCACCGAGACCGACGCAGGCACCTACGAACAGGTCGTGCCTATGCTCGACGACGGGCTGTGGGATGCAACCGTTCGTGGTACCGTTGAGGACACTGCCGTTGAGCACACGCTACGCTTCGAACACGACCAGTAAAGCGGATATGGCGACTTCGGCTCCTTCCCGTCCGGTTTCGCGCAGTGCCCCCGGCTCTGCCCCGGCCCCCGATGCGGCGTGCGATCACTGCGGGCTGCCTGTGGGCACCGCCCCGGTGTACGACTCTGAAGAAGCCCCCGATGCGCCTGTATTCTGCTGCACCGGCTGCCAGGCGGTGTATCATACCCTACACAGCGCCGGCATGGACGCCACCTACTACCGCCTCGCGGGCATCGGTCAAGAACGCCAGCCGCAGCCCGCCCAGCAACCCGCCGACGATCTCGTCTACGCCGAACTGGGTACCGACGACTTCCTGGAGGAGCACGCGCCCGTTCGTAATGACGGCACGCGCCGTCTCACGCTCTTTGTAGATGGTGTGCACTGCGCTGCCTGCGTGTGGCTCGTGGAGCGCCTCACCGAAGCCTTCGACGGCATCACCGATGCCCGCCTCGATCTGCCCCGCGCCCGCCTCCACCTTGCATGGCGCGATGGCACCGTAGCGCTGCCCGACGTGGCCGACTGGCTTGCGCAGTTCGGGTACCGCGTGCATCCACTGCGGGGCAATCAGCAGAACGACCGCACCAGCGAGGAGCGGCGCCTGCTGCTCAAAGTAGGCATCTGCTGGGCGCTCGCGGGCAATGTGATGCTCCTGGCCTTTGCCCTTTACGCCGGACTCGACGCGGTCGACTCGACAATGAACACCGCCGCCCACTGGGTGAGCATGGCACTGGCCGTGCCCTCGGTACTGTACGGCGGCAGCGAGTTTGTACGGCGCGCCTGGTCGAGCATCCGCTGGGCATGGCAGCAAGGCACCGCCCGCCACCTGCACATGGATGTGCCCATTGCGCTCGGCATCTGGGTCGGCTTTCTGGATAGCGTCTGGGGCACCGTGAGCGGACGCGGCGAGGTGTGGTTCGACTCCATTACCGTGCTCATTGCCGCCGTGCTCACCGCCCGATGGCTCCAGCTGCGCAGCCGCCGCCTCGCGGGCGATGCCAGCGACCGCCTGCTCTCGCTCCTGCCCACCATGGCACATCAGGTGCGCGATGACGGCACGGTCGAAGCCGTGCGCGTGGATACGCTCGAACCCGGCTACCATGTACGCGTGCGCCCCGGCGATGCGTTTCCAGTTGATGGCGTGGTGGTGGAGGGGCGCTCCTCCGTCAACAATGCCGTGCTCACCGGCGAGCACGAACCGACCCCCGTATCCCCCGGCGACGAGGTGACCGGCGGGGCCACCAACCTGAGCACGCCGCTCACCGTGCGCGTCACGGCCACGGGCGAGGCATCGTCCATTGGGCAGCTCCTGGCGTGGGTGCGCGAGGATGCGCCAACTACCGCGCGCGTGGCCCACATTGCCGATCGCCTCACGGGCTACTTTGTGGCAGGCGTAGCTACACTGGCCGTCATCACGGCGGCGCTCTGGCTGGTGTGGGCGCCGGAAGAAGCCTCACGCCATGTCGTAGCGCTGCTGGTCATCACCTGTCCGTGCGCGCT
>NZ_JAWOAR010000277.1:0-16002 GCF_046498435.1 Longimonas sp.
GCTCTACTACTATCGCGTAACGGCCACCGCCGAGGATCTGGAAAGCGATGGGTCAAACCAGATCGATCTTACGCCCTTCGCCGAGCCCGGTCGTCCGTAGCCCGCCAGGTTGGTCACATAGCCTCGTGTGGATACACAGCGGGGTGCCCTGTGGACACGACGTGTCTTTTGTGGAGTTACGCACTTGACCTGAAATGGCATCATTTCCTGCATGAGGACGGGGCGGAGCCCCTAAACGACGGCGTCACGAGGCGGAGCCTCGCGACGAGATGACGTTTTTGAGACGCAACTGCGTAAGTCCTGCTTTTATAACCGATCCTGCTGTTCTATATGAGAATGTGTCCTACCGCTCGTCGTCTGCCGCTCGTCGTTTGGGTTTTGCTGGCACTGGGGCTCGGCATCGGGGCCGGATGCGATGGGGCCGATGTGCCTGACGAAGAACCGGCATCCAGTACCGACGATGCGCCCGCCTGGCACTATGGCACCACCTACCACGTGTTCGTGCACTCCTTTGCCGATGGCAACGACGATGGCATTGGCGACTTCGACGGGCTCATCCAGAAGCTCGACTACATCGACGAGATGGGCTTCGAATCCATCTGGCTGCTGCCGGTGCACCCGTCGCCCTCGTATCACAAGTACGATGTGACCGACTACCGCGCCATCCACCCGGATTATGGCACGATGGACGACTTTGAACGCCTGCTCGACGAGGCCGAGGCGCGCGACATCAAGATCATCATGGATCTGGTGGTGAACCACACCGCCCGCGATCATCCGTGGTTTCAGCAGGCCGTGGCCGACACCACCAGCCCGTACTACGACTTCTACGTCTGGCAGGATGCGGAGGCTGTGGCTGGCGCCGAGGTCGATGCCGGCCCCGATACCGACAACGCCGAACAGTGGCACGCGGTCGAGGAGATCGACGATGTGCAAGACGGGCTCGATCAGCAGCGCTACTACGGCTATTTCTGGGGCGGCATGCCCGACCTCAACTTCGACAACCCCGCCGTGCGCGACTCGATCATTTCCATCGGGGAGTACTGGCTCGACAAAGGTGTCGACGGGTTTCGCCTGGATGCGGCCAAGCATATCTTCGAAGACGACCGCGCCGATGACACCAAAGCCTGGTGGCGCGAATTCCGCTCCGAAATGGAAGCTGAAGACCCCAATGTGCTGCTCGTGGGCGAGGTGTGGGACGATGCCGAGGCCGTGGCCCCCTACTTCGAAGGGCTGCACTCGCTCTTTAACTTCGACCTCTCGGGGAATATCATCGAGGCGCTGCAAACAGGTACCGGCGACTCGCTGGCTGTTGAACTGGCGGATACGCGAGCCACGTACAATGACATCGCGTCTTCCTTCATCGACGCCACGTTTCTCACCAACCACGATCAGCCGCGCATCATAGGCGAACTGCCCGACCGGGCTCAGATGCGCACCGCCGCGTATCTGCTGTTTACGCTGCCGGGCTCGCCCTACGTCTACTACGGCGAAGAAATCGGGATGTATGGCGAAAAGCCCGATCCCAACATCCGCGAGCCCATGCTCTGGGCACCCGAAGACGAGGACAGCCTGCGCACCACCTGGATCGACCCCGAGTACTCCACCGACGACACCGTAACGCCGGTGTCGATGCAGAACGAAGAGAACGACTCGCTGCTGCAACTCTACCGCGAGCTCATCCACCTGCGCCGCGATACCGAGGCTCTGCGACGCGGCACGCTGCATCCCGTAACCTACGAAGAGATGCCCGAAGCGCTCTCCATCTACGAGCGCCGCACCGACGAGGGCGAATCGCTGCTCATTGCACACAACGTGAGCGACGAATCCATCGACGTGACGCTGCCCGACGACCTGCGCACGCGCTATGCCACCGTGTGGCACGCCTCGGATGAAGCGGTGCAAGACACCGACACCGGCACAACCCTTCCGGCGGCCACGACCATCATTTGGACCGACGACCCCGACTCCAGTGCAGCCGATTCCTCCCTGTAAGCGCCGTATTTGGCGATGTGGAGCCGCTGCGCTTCCGAATCCCACCGATCGAATTCGACTGATAAACCTGTTACCCGTATATGAACCCCTTATCCCGGTACGCCGGATGTGCCCTCGTTGCCTTGTTGTTCTGGATGCACGGCCCCGTGTGGGCGCAATCGACCGGGGAGTACGTCGGTCATGACGTGCGTGGGTCCACCGTCGTTGTGGAAGGCGACAGCGCCACCGCACACCTCACGTTCCAGGCCCCCGATGTGGTGCGCGTGGACTGGACCGCCCCTGGTGCCGCCCGGCCCGATTCGTCGGTCGCGGTGGTGCAAGAGGCCGAGGGTACGCCGCCCACCGTGCGCGACCGCGAGGATGCGCTCTGGGTGCGCAGCGAGGCGCTGGCGGTGCAGGTGCAGAAAGCGCCGCTCCAACTGCGCTTTACGGAGGCCGACGGCACGCCACTCACCCGCGAATCCACGCGCTACACCCGTAACGACGACGGCCACCGCCTCGGCTTTCATCTGGATGACGACACCCACGTCTACGGCACCGGAGAACGCGCCGGATCGCTCAATCTGCGCGGCGAGGTGTTCGATCTCTACAATACGCAGCAGTACGGCTACCAGGAGGCCCCGCCCGAAATGAAGGTGAACGTGCCGCTGGCTGTTACCAGTAGCGGATACGGACTGTACGTAGACACCACCTGGCCCACGCGCTTCGACATCGGCGCCGCTGAATCCAATACTTTTTCGGTGGATGTGGAGGGCGGTGCCCTCACCTACTATCTGATGGCGGCCCCCGACATCCCGGCGCAACTGGAGCAGTACACTGCGCTCACCGGACGCCAGCCCATGCCGCCGAAATGGGCGCTGGGCTACATCCAGTCGAAGTACGGCTACCGCACCGAAGACGATGCCCGCGCCATCGTTGACGAGTTGCGCGAGAACGACATCCCCATCGACGCGCTCATCCTCGACCTCTACTGGTTCGAGCACATGGGCGACCTGCGATGGAACCGCGAGCGCTTCCCGGAGCCGTTCCAGATGATGCGCGATCTGCGCGCGGACGGCGTCGAGACGATTGCCATCACCGAGCCGTTTCTTGTGCCTGAATCCGGCCTCTTCGACCAGGGCGCCCAGGCCGGGTACTTCGCTCAAGACGAAACCGGCGACCCGTACCTGATCGACGACTGGTGGTCGTGCACCGAGTCCGTTGCAGAGAGCGACGAAGGCTGCCAGGCTGCGCTGGTTGACCTCACGAATCCCGCCGCCCGCGCCTGGTGGTGGGGGCAGTACCCGGTCTTCATGGGCGAAGAGATGGGCGGCCTCTGGACCGATCTGGGCGAGCCCGAGGAGCACCCCGAAGGCATGCAGCACTACGAGGGCAGCGTGGCCTCGGTGCACAACGCCTACAACCTGCTCTGGGCCAAGACGCTGTTCGACGGCTACCGCGACTGGCGTCCCAACCAGCGCCTCGTGAACCTGACGCGCGCCGGCTCTGCAGGCATTCAGCGCTACAGCACGTTCTTGTGGTCGGGCGACGTAGGCCGCAGCTTCACCGGACTCCAATCGCAACCGCCCATGCTGCTGAACATGAGCCTGTCGGGACTCGCCTACTACAGCTCCGATCTGGGCGGATTCACCAACGGCACCACGACCGACGAACTGTACACGCGCTGGCTGCAGCACGGCGCCTTCACGCCCACCATGCGTCCGCACGGCGTAGACGACCAGGCCACCGAGCCCACGCGCTTCAGCGACGAAACGCTGTCCATCGTGCGCGACTACGTGCAGTTGCGCTATCGCCTCATGCCGTACCTCTACACGCTCGCCCACGAAAACCACACCACCGGCATGCCGCTTACGCGTCCGCTCTTTTTTGCGGATGCGGACAACCCGGCGCTTGCGAACTATGACGACGCCTACCTCTTTGGGGATGCCTTCCTCGTAGCCCCTGTCATGACCGAAGGGCAGCGCGAGAAAACGGTTGAACTGCCCGAAGGCGCGTGGATTCACTACTGGAGTGGAGACGCCTACACAGGCGGACAATCCGTTACCGTAGACGCGCCGCTCGATGAAATGCCGCTGTTCGTGCGTGCTGGCAGCATCATCCCGATGCGTCCGGTAGCCCCCCACACCAGCGCACAGCCGCAAGACGAACTGCACCTGGATGTATACCCTGGCCCCGATACCCGCCACAGCGCCTCGCTCTACGAAGACGATGGCAGCACGCTGGCGTACGACGAGGGCGCCTACGCCACCACCGCGCTGCACCAGACGCGCCACACCGTAGACGGCGCGCCCGTGCTCGACCTCACGGTAGAAGCCGCCGCCGGGTCGTACGACGGGCAGCCCACCGCGCGCACCCTGGCGCCCACCGTGCACCGCCTGGCCGACGCCCCCACGGCGGTGACGCACAACAGCACCGACCTGCCGCAGCGCGGCTCGGCTGAGGAGGTCGCCGAAAACGGGGGCTTCCACTACGATGCCGACACGCAGCAGCTACACGTTCAGATTATGGATGTACCCCTCGACACCGCCCACACGCTGCGCATCCAAAACGCCGAGGTGGCATCACTGCCGTAGCATCCTTATACTGCACATCCGCATTCACACTCGCGCACCGACCCACCTGTCTCCATGCAAGACAACGAGTCAGCAATTCCCGCGCCCGACGAAGGCCAGGGCAACACCCTGCTGGTCATCCTCATCTCGATGTCCGCCGCCCTGGGCGGGTTTCTGTTTGGATTCGACAGCGGCGTCATCAACGGCACCGTAGATGCGTTGCAAGAGGCCTTTAACTCGGACGCGGTGGGCACCGGATTCAACGTGGCGTCGATGCTGTTGGGAAGCGCGGTGGGGGCGTTCTTTGCTGGAACCGTGGCCGACAAGTTTGGCCGCCGCCTGGTGATGATCGCTACCGCGTGTCTGTTCATCTTCAGCGCGTGGGGCTCAGGCGTAGCCTGGGGCTCGACTCCTTTCGTCTTCTTCCGGATTGTGGGCGGGATTGCTGTCGGTGCGGCAAGCGTGCTGGCGCCCGCCTACATCAGCGAGATCTCGCCCGCGCACATCCGAGGGCGTATGGCCACGCTGCAGCAACTCATGATTGTAGTTGGGCTGTTTATTGCGTTCCTCAGCAACTACCTCATTGCCGGGTCTGCTGGAAGCGCCTCCGATCTCTTCTGGTTCGACTTTCCGGCCTGGCGCTGGATGTACTGGGTAGAGATCATCCCCGGATCCATCTTCCTGATTAGCCTGCTGTTTATTCCCGAATCCCCGCGCTACCTGGTGGCCGCTGGGCGCGAAGGCGAGGCGCAGGATGTGCTGCAACGCCTGCTCAACGCCAAAGAGAAGGCCAAGCAGACCGTGGCCGACATCAAAGACACCGTGCTCGATACGCGCAAGCCGCGCCTCTCCGACATTGTGAGCGAGCACACCGGGCGCGTGCATCCCATTGTGTGGGTCGGCCTCGGTCTCGCGGCGTTGCAGCAGTTTACTGGTATCAATGTCATCTTTTACTACGGCGCCACGCTCTGGCAAGCTGCCGGATTCGACGAATCGAACGCACTCATGCAGAACGTGATTAGCGGCTCGGTGAACGTCGGGTTCACCTTCATTGCGATTGCCCTCATCGACAAAGTGGGCCGCCGTCCGCTGCTGCTGATTGGCGCGCTGGGGCAAGCGGCCATGCTTGGTGTGATGGCGTTTGTATTCGGCACCGCCGCTTCGGGGGGCGCCGACACGCTGGAGATGAGCGACAACGCGGGTCTTGTGGCGCTGCTGGCAGCCAACGCGTACATTGCCTTCTTTGCGTTCTCGTGGGGCCCTATCATGTGGGTGATGCTCGGCGAGATGTTTCCGAATCGCTTCCGCGGTGCGGCGCTGGCCATGGCGGGGCTGGTGCAGTGGCTCTCGAACTTTACGATTACCATGACCTTTCCGGTGCTGCTCGCCAGCGTAGGACTGGGCGTGTCGTACGGCATCTACGCCGCGTTTGGCGTGATTGCGTTCGTGTTCGTGCAGCAGTACATCGAAGAAACGATGGGCAAAACGCTCGAAGACATGTCGCGCGAGCACGAAGCCGCCGACATTGCGGCGGGGCAGGGGGCGTAACGAGAGTGCCACCGCGTCTCCCCTAACGACGCAACGGCACTTGAGATATCGTCACCAAATGCTGACTAACTACGATATTGGGTAGAGCGCGAGAAGGGTGTGTAGAGCCCCGTAGAAGCAGCCGCTGTTTGTGCAAGGGTACACGGCCCCTTCTCGCCTTTCAGGGAAGAGAAAAGCACCTGGAGACTTGAGGAACCCCGACACGTTTGAGGTCGTCGGTTCCGGTCGATGAATGGTAGAACCCAGGCTGAGTACGTGTTTGGCGACTTGTAGCCCGCGAACCTGTGCTGGGCGGTTATTGAACCACGCTAAACAGATACTCGGCTGAAGCCGGGGGAGTGTCAAATCGAAAACTTATACCCAATACCGTATACCGTCTCGATATAGGTGGGGTCGGTAGGATCGGGCTCAATCTTTTTGCGGAGCGAGGCCACATGCCGGTCGATGGTACGCGTGGCAATGTCGCCGCTGATGCCCCACACGTCGCGCAAGAGCTGCTTACGGCTTACCGTACGCCCTCGATGTTCAATGAAGTAGGTTAAAATGTCGAACTCCAGCGAAGTGAACTCGACCGTTTCGTCATCGCGTCGGGCGGTCTGACTGGAGAAGTCAACCTCGACATTTCCAAAGCTGAAGCCGTCGTCAACATCCGTGTTCTGCTGGCTGCGTTCCAGCACGGCTTGCGCACGAGCGGCAAGTTCTTCGGCATCGAACGGTTTGGTGACGTAGTCGTCGGCTCCCAACTCAAAGCCGCGCAGTTTGTCTTGCTCGCTGGCCTTGACGGTGAGCATGATGACGGGCGAGTCGACGCCCGATTTGCGCGCCTCCCGCAGAATCTCAAACCCGCTCTTGTTGGGAAGCATCACGTCTAAGATGATCAGATCGTAGGGCGGCAGCGAGGTGATCTCTTGCAGCGCCTGTTTGCCGTCGGCCACGCGCGACACATGGTATCCCTTGAGCGTGAAGAACTCTTCAAGACCATCACCCACTTCAGGATCATCTTCGACGACGAGCAGGTGGGTGGCCGACGAGGTAGACGAGTCAAGCATGCGATTGGGGCGTTTGGATACGACATGGTTGGGAATGCGCAGGCTACATGGACCCATGCAATCTTCCATGGGCACAGAGCGCCTTGAGCGATGAACTGCGCAACCGAGTGTATCAATCAATAGGACCGGCGCATGTTCGCATCTGCGAAATAGATACACAGAGCGAAGCAGTGTGAACGCCTACATGGATACAGCGTTACTACGAATCCCTTCGGTGCTCGTTGCCTGCTCACTTACGTACCTTGGCCGCTATGGATGCCCAGTTTTGGCTCATTACAATCCCAACATTGGTGGTCTTCTTTACGCTGGCTGCGGCCTTGCTTGTGCCGATCTGGCGTTTCCTGGATCGAGAGAAGGAGGTGAGCAAACAGTGGACCCCCGAAGCGGTAGCCGAGCGGCTTGAGGAGCGTGATGCTGCGCCTTCCTCTGACGACGAACCGACTCCTGACGATAAAATGGCTCCTGACGATGAGCCGGCGCGCCCGCAGTCATAGCAGTTTCAAGTCCGTTGTAAGTGTCTTGCCCTGGGCGGTCAGCGATACCTGCTGCCTCCGTGACAAAACTGGAAGCCGCTACTCATCATCAGACAGCACCACACGTTCTGCGATCGATTCTACGGTCTTTGGGCCAATGCCCGACACCGATTGAAGTCCCTCCACCGATTGGAAGGGGCCATGGGTTGTTCGATGGGTAATGATTCGCTCCGAAAGCGCCGGTCCAATTCCGGAAAGCGTCTGGAGCATGTCCGCGTCGGCGGTATTCACATTCACCGGAGGCGGAGGGGGCGCGGCAAGCGAGGGCGCAGCGTCCCCAGAAGCAGCATCCTCGGGATTAGCAGAGACCGCCCCCGAGGTGTCGGCTGCCGTATCGCGCTCCACCGCCTCAGGCGGAAACGAGTCGGCCAGAGGAGGGATTTGGCGCATCTGCCAATGCTCTACGCCAAGCCCAAGCAGCAGCAGACTCACCAGTCCGAGCAGAACGGTAGTTTCAAGCGCGGTAAGTGCTACGTGACGTTGCCATCGGTACAGCCAGCGCATGCCTACACGAGTCGGTTGTTTGCAGCATGTGTGTGTTGTGCAGACCCGAGTGGGCCGGATTCGTAACGTCTCGTGCAATGCCTATTTTTACAGATTGTGTGGTTGGCTATGGCACAGCGTGACATTATTCGCACCGAAGCGGTTGTTTTGCGTGGACTTGACTACAGCGAGAGTAGCCGCATTGTGACGCTGCTTACACGCAAGCGCGGCAAAACGGCGGTACTGGCGAAAGGGGCCCGCCGCACAAAAAGCAAGTTTGGCGCAACCTTGCAGCCCATGGCCCACACGCAGGTGGTGTTCTACTACAAGCCCACGCGCAGCTTGCAGATGCTGAGCGAAAGCAGCCACGTGACCACGTACCGCACACTGCATGACCAGCTTCCCAAGATCACGCTGGGACTGCGCATGGTCGAACTTACCGACGCCCTGATAAGCGATGAAAATCCCCAACCCGCGATCTTTGAACTATTGGTGCGCGTGCTACACCGGCTGGACGCAGAAGAGGAGCGTTCACAGACGCTGTGGCCGTTCTTTCAGCTGCGGCTGGCCGAAGCGCTGGGGGTAGCACCTGCAATCCGACGTGAACGCGTTGAAGCTGTCGAAGACACCGGCTGGCTCTCGCTGGCCGACGGCGGCGTGTATCCTATTGAAACGCATCCCAGCACGGCCCAGCAAGCCCCGCGTGCTGCGCTCCGAGCCTATGCGATCCTCGCCCGTGCTGATCTCGACACGGTGCTTCGCATGCACATGACGCCGCCTGTACGTCGCCGCGTGCAAGAACTGGTGAATGCGTACTTGCGCCATCACTTCGATGAGAGCATTCCCGACCGGTGCCGTACGGTCTTGGCCCAGTTCCAGCAGGCTCCATCAGGGAAAGCGGGGTAAGCTCCGCTCCTATTCCATTACAGATAGAAACTGCATCGGTGGCTGTGCATTCTTGCTACTCACCCTCGCCTACCTCCTTCACAATCGTGTGTCGTTGCTTGCGGATGCAAATGCGTGTTGCCCTACTGCACACGTCTTCCGCTCCAGACAAGTCGCGCTCGCTGCATGGGTTTATTACTCTTATATGTTGCACTGGCTATCGGTGTCTCGTTCCTGTGCTCGGTTATGGAGGCGGTGCTGCTAAGTATCACGCCGTCATACATGGCAGCACTGGAGCGCGACGGAAATGCAATCGGCGAGGAGCTGAAGCGGTACAAAGAGGACATTGATCGACCGCTGGCAGCCATCCTGAGCCTGAACACGTTTGCCCATACGGTAGGTGCTGCCGGAGCTGGTGCGCAGGCTGCTGTCGTCTTCGGGGATGCGTACGTGGGGGTCATTTCAGCCGTGCTTACGCTCATGATCCTTGTGTTCTCGGAGATTATCCCGAAGACACTGGGCGCGGTGTATTGGCGTAACTTGGCTCCTGCCGTAGTCACCATTCTGCGCCCCACCATTCTTGTGATGTGGCCGTTTGTAAAACTGTCGCAGGGCCTTTCCTACCTGCTGTCGAGTGGCGAAGACCAGAGCTCCTTTAGCCGCGAGGAGTTTACCGCGCTGGCTGAACTCGGCGAGGAAGAGGGCGTCTTCGAAGAGAAAGAGTCGCATATCCTGCGCAATCTCTTCCGGTTTAACTCGCTGCGCGTGCAAGATGTCATGACGCCGCGCACGGTCGTGTTTGCACTTCCCGAAACCGAGACCATCGGTGAGGTTGTGAAGGAGCATGATGAGTTTCGCTTTTCACGGATCCCTGTCTACGGCAAAAATCGTGATGAGGTAACCGGCTATGTGCTCAAAGATGAATTGTTGCTGCGGGCGGCTCAAGAAAACTTGGACGTGCCGCTCTCTAAGCTGGCCCGCGAGATGATCGTTGTGCAGGAAACCCTGCCGCTTCCCGATGTGCTCGAACGCATGCTCGATCGCCTGGAGCATATCGCGCTCGTCGTTGACGAGTATGGCGGCGTAGCGGGCCTCGTGACAATGGAAGATGTCGTGGAGACGCTCCTCGGCATGGAGATTGTCGACGAAGCAGACTCGGTTGAGGATATGCAAGACCTCGCACGCAAGCAGTGGTTTCGCCGCGCCAAAAAACTCGGCATGGTCTCGGACGACGTCGCAACGCAGTCCGACATGGTCGCTGCCTCTGAAGAAGATACCAAGTCGTCGTCGAGCAGCCTCGCTCCACCCGATGCTTCCTCCTCCGAGTAGCGCCGCTTCCGACTGTAGCACGCTGTAGCACGCTGTAGCACGCGCCCTGCCGCGCTATTGCCACCCTACCACTGGGGCCGCGGGGCCTCTTCTTTTTGCGTTTTGCCTGTCCTGCATCTATGCCGTCTGATACCAATCTGCGCTCGTTCGATCGCCCTGCCGTGCCTGCCCCCGATGCCATCAACGATGTCTACCTGATTGGCATCTGCGGCACGGGTATGGGCTCGCTGGCACAGCTTTTCGACGAAGCCGGGTACAACGTACGGGGCAGCGACGAAGCCGCGTATCCCCCGATGAGCACACAACTCAATGCGCGCGGCATTCCGGTGCTTGAGGGATACGACGCTGCCCATCTCGACCCGGCGCCCGACCTCACCGTCGTAGGAAATGCCTGTACGCCCACCCATCCCGAAGCCGCATACGCCCGCGAGCAGGGCCTGGTGCAGCAGTCGTTTCCGGAAGCGCTCGGCCACACGTTCCTGACAGACGACCGCCGCTCTATCGTCGTGGCAGGCACACACGGCAAAACCACAACCACCTCGCTCCTTACCCATACGCTTCGCGCCGCCGAGGCCGATCCCGGATACCTGATTGGTGGGGTGTTGCAGAGCACAGGAAAAAGCGCGCACCTGGGCACCGACCAGCCGTTTGTCATTGAGGGCGACGAGTACAACAGCGCTTATTTCGACGACCGGCCCAAGTTCATGCACTACCGGCCGGACAAGGCCATCGTGACGTCACTGGAGTTCGACCACGCCGATGTCTTTACCGACGAAGCGGCCTACCGCGAGGCATTCGAAGCCTTTGTGGGCACGCTCGGTGCGCGCGACGGATTGCTCGTGCTCTGTGGCGACGACCCCGCCGTAGCGCGCCTCGGCCCCCACACCGACGGACGCGTACGTACCTACGGGCTCGATCCCAGCAACGATGTAACGATCACCGACCACGAGGCCGGGCCCGAGGGGCAGCGCTTTACCATCACTATGGGCGGACTGGAACGCGGCTCCTACATGCTCCCGCTGCATGGACGCCATAACCTCCAGAATGCGCTGGCTGTGGCGCTCATTGCGTTTAGTGAGGGATGCAATAGCAGGCAGGTCGCCCGCGGGTTTGAGACATTCGAGGGCGTAGCACGTCGCCAGGAGGTGCGTGGCGTAGTGAACGATATTACCGTAATCGACGACTTTGCACACCACCCCACGGCGGTGCAAATGACCCTGCGCGGACTGCGGACGGCCTATCCGGAGCGTCGTCTGGTTGTGGCGTTCGAACCCCGCTCCAACACCAGCCGCCGCGCACGCTTCGCCACCGCATACGCCAAAGCCTTCGACGCCGCTGACCAGGTGGTGATCAGCACACCGCCCTTTCGCCATAACGACCACGCCAATGACCGCCTCGACGTCCACGCCGTAGCCGCTACCATCCGCGAGCGCGGCGTCTACGCCACTGTTGCCGACGACCCCGACGACACGCTGCACCGTCTGCAACAACTCGCCCAGCCCGGCGATGTGGTCGTGACGATGAGCAACGGCGCATTCGGCGAACTACCTACACGTTTGCTCGACACCCTCGCTGCAACCTCCTAACTGCGCATCCCCCCGCCCTCCTATGACTAACCCCTCAAACGACACGCCCTCCAACGACGCCGTCGGCGACGACACCCCGATCTCGCTCATCGACCTGCTGCTCTTGGCCTTCGGCCTCTTCCTGATGTATATGGCGTACGGAAGCTATGCCGAAAGCAATTTCTTAGGGGCGGCCTCTGACTTCTTGCTGGGACTGGCAGGCGTGATGATGGGTGTGCGCAACCCGATCCAGCACTCGCTGCAGCGCCCGCTCCCGATGCTGAACACCATCGCCGTCGTAAGCGCACTGGCGGGGATCGTGCTCTTCGGAGCCACCTTCTTTCAGTAGACCCACGCCGCTATGTCCGCGCCCTTCGCCGACACGACCGATGCCCTGGGCCGCCCCATCGTCCTCGCGGATCCGCCCACGCGCATCATCTCGCTGGTGCCCAGTCTAACGGATCTGCTGCATGGGCTGGGGCTCGATGACGAAGTCGTGGGCCTCACGCGCTTCTGCGAGCGTCCGGCGGGCTGGCGCGAGGCCAAGACCATCGTGGGCGGCACCAAGCAGGTGGATGCCGAATGCGTAGCCCGCTTGCAGCCTGACCTCATCCTCGCCAATCAGGAGGAAAACACCAGGGCCGATGTCCAGGCCCTAAGCGCATACGCCCCGGTGTACGTTACGGACGTATCTACGGTAGATGGGGCCACGGCCATGATTCGCCGCATGGGGCAGCTTGTGGATCGGGAACAGAGAGCACGACAGACGGCCACAACGATCACCAAGCGCTTTGCGGGACTTCCAGATTGGGCGCCGTTAAGCGCGGCCTATCTCATCTGGCGCGATCCGCATATGACGGTGGGCGGCGATACGTTTATCCATGACGTGATGCGCTACGGCGGCTTCACCTCGCCGTGGGCCAATGCCACACGCTACCCCGAAATCACGCTCGATGACCTGTCGGCCGCTGACCTCGACGTGATTCTGTGCAGCACCGAGCCGTTCCCGTTCCATCAGAAAGACGCCTTTACAGACGACCTGCGCGCCGCCTGTCCCGATACGCCTGTGCATGTTGTGGATGGACAGTGCTTTTCATGGTACGGACCGCGCCTGCTCGACACGCCCGCCTATCTCCGCGAGCTGCGTGCCACGCTTGAGGAACCCTCCTCGGAGGGGCAGGCTGCGTCGCATCCATAAGATTAGGAGTTACGCACTTGACCCGTGGGGCGTCATTTCCTGCCTGTGGACGGGGCGGAGCCCCTAAACGACGGCGTCACGAGGCAGAGCCTCGCGACGAGATGACATTCGTAAGCGGCAACTGCGTAAGTCCTGAAGATTAAGTAGGATAGTGAAAGTACGTTACCTGTTCATCCTTGGCGATTTTGTTTGAGGTAAGCTTGGTACCCTGAAGAAGATCCCGGATCTCCGCTCCGCTTTCGTCCGGGATGACGTTGGGGAGGGCGATGCTCAATGCGAGAACAATTACTTTCAACCCACCGCCTTCTTCCCGACCCGTCATCCTGGACAAGCGAGCCTGCGAGCGCGATCCAGGATCCAGAGCAAGGTGGCAGCCTCTCGTTACGAGGACACACCTGCTAAGATACTTTTGTGGGTCTACTTAGCAGGTGCGAAGTCCTGACACGAGCGAAGCGACTGATGAACGCAGTGAATAAAGATCTCCACCAAGGTTGGCAGGGCCCTCTGTCCCGCCGTACCTTCTGAATGACGAGGAGATGGTTCGACTGCGCTCACCATGACAGACTTCGTGGGAGGATGATTACAGAGCAACCATCAAAATGAGGATTGACACAGCACTATATTTGAACAATCACAATGAAACCGGATTCAATGTAACATATCAGATACACGCAATTCACTTCACATTTAGCATTCTGTAGCCCTCTCTACGCACAGTATCAGAATGATGACGCACAGATAGCACTCCCTCACGCGCACGAGTAGCATGATCGTGTGCCTCTTTCCATTTGTTACGATCGTTGCTATGGCTATCTCTTCCTCGCCCTCCAAAGATTCTACGTCGGGCCTCCGCGTGGTGGGTGTAGGTGCCTCGGCCGGTGGCATTGAAGCCCTAAAGCAGTTCTTTTCAGGACTCTCGGAGGCGCCCGATATGGCCTTCGTCGTCGTTATGCATCTGTCTCCCGATCAGTCAAGCGAACTGGCCGAGGTCCTTCAGCACTGCACCTCGATGCCCGTGCGTCAGGTGATAGATGCTACCGAGATGGAAGCGGGGCACGTCTACGTGGTGGCACCGGGCCATGCGCTCGATTTGGACGGCACCACGCTGGTCTCCACCGCCTTCGAAGACCCCGATGGACGGGTCGCTCCCATTGATCACTTCTTTCGTTCGTTGGCGGCGTCCTCGCTGGAGACGGTAGGCGTTATTCTCTCTGGGGCGGGCAGTGATGGAGCCGTAGGGATGCGCGCCATTGCGGCGCAGTGCGGTCTTACAGGGGTGCAGGCGCCCGATGAGGCAGGATACGATAGCATGCCCCGGGCCGCCATCGAACTGCTTCAGGGAGCCGACTTTGTGCTCCCGGCGGCAAAGCTGGCCGAGCGCATTGAGACGGGAAGCGAAACTGTGCATTCGCTGGAGACGGTAGACGACCCCGACGATGTGGGGGCCGACATGCAGGAGACGCTGCGCGCCATTTTCTCTCAGGTACGTATGCACACCGGGCAAGACTTCAGCCGGTACAAACGGCCCACCATGCTACGCCGCATCCAGCGCCGTATGCAGGTACGGCAAGTGCCCTCGTTATCCGCCTACCTTGACCTTATTGAAGACGAGCCCGCCGAAGCACAGCGCTTGCGAAAAGAGTTCTTGATCAGCGTCAGCAGTTTCTTTCGGAATCCGGAGGCGTTCGACGCGCTGCGCGAGCAGGTGCTTCCCGCCCTATACGCTGACAAGAATAAGGAAACCCCGATTCGCGTGTGGGTGCCGGGCTGTGCCACGGGCGAAGAAGCCTATTCGCTGGCTATCTTGCTGCTGGAGGACGCCCGTGAACACGACATCAGTCCTGACCAGATTCAGATCTTTGCGTCGGATCTCGACAAAGAGGCGCTGGCCAAGGCCCGGGCCGGACGCTACCCCGCGTCGATTGCAGCCGATGTGCCTGCCCGCTACCTGAACACCTACTTTCGCGATGAAGAGGCATGGTACGTCGTCAAAGACATCCTAAGCGAGTGTGTCATCTTTACGCCGCACGACCTGCTGCGGGATCCGCCCTTTTCAAAGCTGGATCTGATCTCGTGCCGCAATCTCCTGATCTATCTGCGGCGCGACCTGCAGACGTCGGTGTTCAAGCTGTTTAACTATGCGCTGAACGACGGCGGCCATCTCTTTCTGGGAAGCTCCGAATCGACCGGCAGCGTAGACGACCTCTTTCGGGTGGTGGATAAAACGCACTGCTTATACCAGAGCACGCGAAATAAAAATAGCACCGTTCCCGAACTGCCCACCACGTCGCTGGAGATCACCGAACCGCGCTGGCGAGAGACGAAGCAGACCGATCCGTCTCCGAGCAATTCAACGGCTGCTCAGATCCACCAGCGCATGCTGGCAACCTGCGCGCCGCCCAGTGCCGTGGTCGATAAAAACTACACCATTGTGCATCTCTCCAGAGGAGTCGGGCGCTACCTGGAGCATCCCGACGGTGCACCCAGCGCCAATATCGTGGAAGTGGTGCGCCCCGAGCTGCAGATCAAGCTGCAAACATCGCTGCGCAATGCATTTGCAGACCAAGAAGAGGTCAATGCGGCCCCGGTGCAGGTTCAACTCAATGGCACCACCGAGTGGATCCGTCTTTTCGTAGCGCCCTCGAAAGGCACCACGCCTGCAAACGCAAATGGGACGGCGCTGGTCATGTTTATCAAAGATCGCACCGTTCCCGACCGCCTCGATGGGGGTGCAGAAGCTGAGGTGAGCATGGATTCGGGAAGCGACGACCTACGGGAGGAGTTAGCCTGGACCAAGAAGCAGTTGCGCACAACCATTGAGGATCATGAAACCTCGAAGCAAGAAATGCGCGCAGCCAACGAGGA
>NZ_JAWOAR010000310.1:0-3782 GCF_046498435.1 Longimonas sp.
TAGTACCCGAGGTGGGACTCGAACCCACACGGTGCACAAGCACCAACGGATTTTAAGTCCGTTGCGTCTGCCGATTCCGCCACTCGGGCATTGAGAGATATGCAGAAGGGCTCGCCAAAGACAATCCGCATCCCGATACCCATGCATTCCGATGGGGTTTCGGAGAGTACTTGCTCTTGAAAACTCGGCCCGTCGCCGCTCGGTCTTCGACTGACTTTGCATTGATCTTGCCTCGCTCACTGCGTATTGTTGAAGCAGTTTGTCCTACACGCTATCCTCTATGTTTGTGTGGCAGGACCGGCTTCCTGACTTTCTCGCCTCTCAACGATTAACGCATGCGCTTCGTAGCCTTCTGTGTTTGCAGTATCGTCCTTTTAGTTTTGGGGGAGGCTGAGCCTCTCGCCGCCCAGCACACCGGGCAAACCCAGCGGGCAGTTGCGCCGTCGGTGGAGGCGCTGGGTCGTGGCGATGTAGGCGCTGCTCTCCCCGAACGCGCCCATCCCTTTTCCTACAATCCGGCCCATTCTGCTGCGCTTCCCACACAGATCACCGCCTTTCGGATTCAAGGAGCCGGGAGCGGGCACGTCGCCGATCCGCTACGCCACATGTCGCGCGGTGGGCCGGGCGAGATTTTGAATGGCGAGCCCACCGACTTCGATGATGACTTCCAGACCTTTGCCGATAGCACACGCCGCGTCGGGGCGCGTCCGTCTATTTTGGAGGCGACCATCGCCCTGCCGTCGTTCGTCTACCGGCGCGGACCGTATGCGGTGAGCGGCGGGGCTACAGTGCATAGCCTTCTCAACCAGCGCTTCCGCTCGGACGGTCCTGATGCCATTCCAATAGCCGACCACCGCGCGCGTACCGATGTCACGCTGTCTGGTACGGTCGGATACGACGCCTCGGCGCACGTTCCGGGCCTCCGCCTGGGTGTTACGCTCAACGCACTACAACGCTACGTGTCGACGCTGGAGCGCCGCATCGACCGGGTGCGTCCCACCGACAAAATGCCGGTGGTCGAGTCCACGCCGCTCCTGGACCAGCTCACGTTTTTCGACAGCCGTGCCCCGCAGAATCCGGTGTGGGTGGGCCGCAACGTCAGTTTTGATGTGGGTGCGATGTACACCGTGTCGGCATTTGACCTGCCCGGTACGCTGCATGTCGGCGCGGCGGCATTCGACCTGTGGGCGTCTGAGTTCACCTTCTCGCTCCAGGACACCGCCCCGCGCATCCCCCTACTTGGCCCGCTCTTGCCTGACCAATCGGCTCCGGTCGTGAACGGACGTGTATCGCCGTCGGACCCGCTCTCTGACGCACAGGCGGAGCGCTTTCAGATCGACCCGTCGGTGCGCGTGGGAGCGGCCTACACACAGGAGGCGTGGGGACCCTTTCGCAATCTGGCGGTAGCGGTCGATTACCAGGACTACCGTCGCCCGTCCGTCGAGCAGTCTGCGCTGGCACATCTGCATGTGGGGGCTGAGGCGCAGTACGACATCTTGATTGCACGTCTCGGCATCAACCAGGGCTATCCGACGGCGGGCGTGGGGCTGCGCATGGGCCACATCCACGTGGATTATGCGTTCTACGGACGCGAGGAGGGTTCGTCGTTTCGCGAGACGTACAACTACGTGAACACGCTGCAGGTGGCGCTCCGGTTTTGATAGGGTGGGTGGTTCCGTTCGTTGTGTCCGTGTTTGAGCAAGTAGGGACACGGCGCGTATCTGTTTAGCGCAGGAAGAAACAGGTGCAAGCGCGCCGCTCCAAGCCGCTCCCCTGGAGTATCTGTTTAGCGGCTTTCAATGACCGCCGGGGACCGCTTGCGTCCCCGGCGATTTTTGGAACGGATGCTATCGGCACTGCACGTGTCCTGGCCGACACGTCGCTAAGCGCATACCCTGGGGAGGGGAGCTGTCGCGCAGCGACTGAGGGGTAGATCTGAAGCAGCACTTCATGTGGAGGTGCCCTATGTAGAGGTGCCCCGGCCCGTGAGCCGCCTGCTTCTGCCAGCGGGGACCGGATGTTCGTAGAGAGCAATGCCGTGCCGATGTTGTGGGAGACCTTTCGACTCCGCTTCGCTTTGCTCAAGGTGACAAAAAGGGGAGAAGGGGAGCATGCAGACCCATGGAATGCCCCAACCAATCATTGAAGCCCGCTAAACACGTACCACGGCGCGTCGTGTCCCTACCTGCAAACATTATTGGTTTCCCAACGCAAAAAAAGCGCCCTCCTCCCGACTTGGGAAGAGGGCGCTTCGGTGTTTAGGCGATGTCGCCATTGCGGCGATGCCTCGATGCGATTACTGCGCACGCACAAGGATGTCATCGACCTGCCAGAGCTCCGTGCTGCCGCCACCGGTTCCGCTGCTAATGTACTGGAACGCAATGTAGACTTCCTCTTCCTGGAACTCTTCGTCGCTGATGTCAATCGCGTCGGTGGATACAAACTCGTATCCGCCTTCCGAATACGCCGCACCTTCGCGGTTTGTGATGTCCGTCCAGGTGAAGTCTTCCGGGTTACCTTCACCGTCGTAGTCGGTCGACACCTTCACAAGCAGGCCCTGATCGAGACCGCCATCTTCGAAGTTTCTGGCATTGACGAACGAAAGCGTCTGCCCATTCGTCTCAGCGAAGTCAAACGCTGGCGAGATGAGCCAGCTGTTCGATGGCTCATCGGCGCCAAAGCCGTTGGCCTCCATGTACGGCGACTGGTCATTGTCGAAGGTGGTCACTTGCCAGTTATTGCCGCCTTCAGACGCATCGAAGACCGTGAACGGATCGGCCTCTTCATCGCTGAAGCCTTCTTCGAGGAGGGTGATCGCACCCAACACGAGCGTGAAGCGGTCGCGGCTGCCGATGGAAGCACCTTCTACATTTTGAATCGCAAAGACCGCATCGAGCTGCTCATCAGTGTCTGCGTTGCCCGACAGGGGAATGTTCACCGTAGCGGTGGCATCGTCGCCTTCTGCATTTGGGGGGAAGGTGACGGTACCAGCCCGGTAGCCGTTGCCATCGCCAATGATGGCGTCATTGGGGAAGCCAAACTCGGCCGCTTCGGTTTCGCTGGCCGCGTTGGCATAGAGCAGTTCTGCTGTGACTTCGCGGTCGGGGGCGTCGCTGATGGTAACCTCAACCGGCACGCTATCAACTGAGCGCGAGCTGGAGACCGAGGAGCTTGCAAACTGGACGGTAGGCTCGTCGTCTTCGCCTGCCAGATTAGGGTCGATGCCGCTATCGCAGCCTGTACTCAGGAGCAGTAGGGCCGCGAGTGCAGCTATGGGAAATCGTAAAAACGTGGAATACATAGGGATGTAAGCCGGAAAGTGGAAAATAAGATGTCAGTAGGCAAACGCATCTCCCCTGCCGAGGCCCTCCCCGGCAGGGGACAGATGCAGACTCATCTAAAAGATGTACCGCACGCCCAACTGGAGACGCCAGCGCGATGCGATGTTCGAGGTATTCAGGAAGTCCTCGGTAAGGCGATCACGCACGGTGCCTTCGTCGAACTCAACGAACGGCTTGCCAATGTCATCTTCTTTGACGAGGCGGCCTTCGATTTCGCGCCCCACATCTGCTGGCGCAATGTACGACCGATCAGATTCGCCGGTGGGGTCTTGAGCCAGCTCCCAGGCGTTGTTGTTGTTGAAGCCAGAGAACTGGATCAGCCCCCATTCGGCCATCAAAAGTCGGTAGGTCTCTTACTGATTCTCATTTTTGTGCTTCAGCTGGCGGCACCTTGTCCGGTCACGGCAAAGGACGGGAGCCAGCCGATTCTGACCGATATTA
>NZ_JAWOAR010000182.1:0-11116 GCF_046498435.1 Longimonas sp.
CCTACGTTGTCATCTCCCTTCGCCGCAGAGTTCATCCGTTATACAGCGCGCTGCAACTGCTATCGTCCTTTCCGGTTTAACGCGCGAATTTGCTCTTTCCATCTGTCATTCTACGGTCATGGCTACGAAGACGCTTGACGAGCGCATCGTGAAAACGCCCGGCGTGTGCGGTGGAAAACCGCGCATCGACAGCCGCCGCATCACCGTGCAGAACATCGTCGTCTGGCATGACCGCCTCGGATGGAGCGCCGACGAGATCGCCAGCGAGTACGACCTCGAACTGGCCGACATTTACGCGGCCTTGGCGTACCACTTCGCCCACCAGAGCGAGGTGGACAAGGCCATCGAACAAGGCAAAGCCTTCGTACAAGAGATGCGCCAAGAAACGCCGTCGCTGCTTGCGAAGAAGCTGCGAGGCGAGGCGTGAACGGCCCCATTCGTTTCTACTTCGACGAGCACGTCGGGCGTGCCATTGCAAAGGGACTGCGCCGCCGTAGCATCGATGTCCTGACACTTGTAGAAAGCGGCCATGCTTGGGGCGAGTGATGAAGAGCCCCTGGCATTTGCACGAAGCCAGGGGCGTGTGATCGTCACCCATGACGATAACTTTCTGCGGCTGGCCGCTGAAGGGATCGACCACGCTGGCATCGTCTATGGACCGCAAGGACGAACCGTCGGGGCGATGGTACAGGGGCTTACGCTCATTGCCCAGGTCCTAACGACCGAAGAGATGCGCGCGCACATCGAGTTCATTTGACGGTGGCCCTCGAGCCCGCCATACCCCTACGCTGCTGCGGGCGAAGGGCGCAGGGGTTCTCGATGTGTCTGACACGGGTGGCGCTTCTACCATCTTGTTGATAGGTTACCGGCGCCTTCGCCGCAGAGCTTCATCGTTATCGCGATTCTGGAGCAAGTCTGCGTTCACCGCGTTTTACTCGTCAAGCATCTTCACTACAATAGAAATAGATAGTGCGCCCTGCTATGCCACAGGTTGACATCGGCCAAGCCCGTCGTCGGTTCGACGAGCTTCTCGAACGCGCCTTCCATGGAGAGGATGTCCTGATTACGAAAGACGACCGCCCGTTTGTGCGGCTGACTGCTCCAGCTTCGCCGGAGAAGAAACGCAAGCGCCAGTTCGGAAGTGTCGAAGGTGAGATCTGGATGAGTGAGGACTTCGATGAGCCGCTCGACGAGTTCCAGGAGTACAGATAATGCAGTTACTTCTCGACACACACACAGCTTTCTCTGGTTTGCAGGTGGAAACGACCGGCTTAGCCGAAAAGCCAGAGAAGCGATCGAAGATACGAGCAATGCCGCCTACTTGAGCATGGCAAGCCTTTGGGAAATGGCGATCAAGATCAACATCGGAAAATTGGAGCTACCGAAGCCACTTGGTATACTTGTCTCAGAGCAGATACGGCAAAACGGGTTTGAGATGCTACGTTCAGAGGTGGAGCACTTCGGGACCTACACAGCGCTTCCGCTCCATCATCGTGACCCATTTGACCGTATGATCATTGCGCAAGCGCAGGTAGAAAACCTGACGGTTGTGAGCAAGGACGGGGCGTTCGCGGACTACGACATTGACCTTCTGTGGTAAGAAACGTTCGCTGGTACGAACGCAGGCCGAAGTGCTCGACTTTGTGGAGTACCTTCTCGCAAAGGCCGAACGGCAGCAGGCGCGCCGGGAGGAGCAAGAGTGGTCGCGACAGTCCCTATCGCTGGCGATGCGAGGCATGGAAGACGAGAACGATCCCGAGTACACTGCGGGAGATTTTGAAGGACGCTTCTCCTCATCATGAAAGAGCCGGGCCAGATTCTCCTGTTTCGGTTTCCGCGAGCGGATTTGTCGGCGGGCAAGCTTCGCCCCCGCGTTGCTGGATCAGGTGCGCAGTCATCTCTGCCTGAAGCAACTGATTGAACAGCGCCTCGGTCAACACCTCGGTGGAGATCTTTATTCACCGCGTTCATCAGTCGCTTCGCTCGTGTCAGGACTTCGCGTCTCCTTGGCGTAGTTGCTTCGCTCAAGATGACAATACGAACGGGGACCTTGCAACCCAACCATTGACCTGTGACACAGCACTACTGCTCTGTCAAGGATAATTTTTCGGGTTGTGTGATAGTATGGAATCCCTCCCCCTAAATCCCCCTCCTCCGAGGGGGACTTGGGAAGTGGCCCCTCACAGTTCCTTCCTCCCCGGGGAGGAAGGGTAGGATGGAGGGGAAAATACGCATCTGAACCCAACCTTTCAGGGTTGACACAGCAGTAGTGCGGTGTCACAGATGATTCATGGGGTAATGCATGGACTCCCACTTTGTAACGTACGGACTCCCACGTTATAGTCATCCCGGACAATCCCGTACCCAAAGCCGCTTAACTTTGAAGCCTGACAGAAGACCCCTTTACACAACGATCGTGACTTGATCGGGGAGGACAGGTAGGATGGAGGGGAATCCACCCGGCAATCCCCACAACCATTGTTGGGGTCACTTAGGTCTTGTTAACTGTAAGCATGTTCGTCTTCGGGACGGGCCGGACCGCTGAAGACCGAATACAGAAATCCAAAATACAGTAGAATCACAGGGAAAAATATCGCTGCCATCACGAAGGTGATGTTCATCGGTAAAGGGGATACGACAGCATCCCGCACGGTGAGAGCTTCGGCTGGATACACGAACGGATACATCAAATAAGCGACGAGTCCGATGAGCAGAGCGGCCATGCTGGCGGCTGCGAAAAGTGCGCTGTGATGCAAGCGCTGCTGCTGAAAGCGATACACAGCAGCCCCTCCTACGACCGATCCGAGTACGATAAGTACAGTGGGAAGCGACAGCAGTGCTTCATGCGTACCGGGGTGCCACTGATAGAAGGCAGCAGCGGTAAGCACCAGCACACCCAGATAGCCGACGCTGGCCCAGCGAGACCGTACGGCCATGCGCTGTTGTAAGGCGCCCTCGGTCTTAATAGCGAGAAACGATGCCCCCAGCATCAATGAGAGCACAACAAGGGTAAGTCCAACAAACACTGGGCCTGGCGCAAGAGGCGATGCTGCACCAAGGGCCCAACTTCCAGCAAGCATACCCAAGAGAAACGGAGAAAACAGACTCCCTGCTACAAAGGCTCGATCCCAGAACGGGGTCCATTTTGCGTGCGTGGTCTTGCCCCGGAGTTTGGAGCCCAGTCCGCGCATCGACAGGGCAAAGAGAAGCGCAAACACGAGCAGGTAGTGGGTGCTAAGAAGCTGCGCGTACACGCGAGGGAAGCCTGCAAACAGTACAGTGCCAAAAAGCACAAGCCAGACTTCGTTCGCCTTCCAGACGGGTCCAAAAGCCGCCCGCAGTGTAGCACGCTCGTTGGTCGTAGCCGTATGGTAGAGCATGCCCAGTCCAAAGTCGAACCCATCGAGCAGCAGGTAGCCTCCAAAGGCAACCAGTACAAAGCTGAACCAGAGCTCGGGGAGCGCAGGCAGCAGATATTCCGATGTTGAAAGAATGCTATCCATGGTGAGCCACCGGACGTTGTTCGACAGATTCAGTATCGGAAGAGGTCTTGTGCTCGGTGTCTACAAGACGCTTGAATGTATACAGGAAGATACCGAACAGAATGATGTACCCGACAACAAAGGCTGCAAGCGTGAACGTGGCTTGGGCCGAGGTGAGCGATGTTGAAACGCCTTCACCGGTGCGCAGCACATCTTGGATGAGCCACGGCTGCCGCCCAATCTCTGTAACGTACCATCCGGTGATGAGCGCTACAAAGCCGAGTGGCGCCGATAGCATCATGGCCTTCAAGTAGCGCGTGTCGTCGTAGAGCCTGCCCTGCCAGAGCCGGTACCCGCCCCACACGCCGAGGAGGATGAACAAGAAGCCAAGCCCAACCATAATGCGAAACGACCAGAATACCATGGCCACGGGCGGACCTTCGTAAGGGAAATCGTTGAGTCCGGTTATTTCGTGGTCCGTATCGCCGCCGCTGGCCAGGTACGAGGCCAGATGTGGAATGCTGATAGCATAGAGATTTTCGGCTCGCGGATTGGTGAAGGCTTCCAGTTCAGTCGGAAACGCAATCAGGTGCAGGTCGGCAGATCCCGTTTCGTAGTGCGCTTCCATCGCTGCAAATTTGTGAGGCTGTGTCTCGCCCACATGCCGACCGTACATATCCCCCTGCACGACTTGAAGGACAGAGGTGACCAGGATGACGATTACCGATACGCGAAACGCTGTGCGCCACGCAGCAGTGCGGTGGTTGCGCCAGAGGAAGTAGGCCGATACGCCGGCAATGATAAGAGCAATAGACAGCACAGAGGCCATCTGCATGTGGGCGTACATCCACGGCATGCGTGGGGTGAAGAAAGCGGCAACAGGATCAGTGAGTTGAGCCACTTCAAGGCCGCCCTTTTCGACGAGTTCGAATCCTTGCGGAGTCTGCATCCAGGCGTTAACAACGATAATCCAGAATGCCGACAGCCACGCTCCAAACGCCACCATGACCGACGAGAACACGTAGAACCAGCCGGGTACACGCTCGTGCCCGAACAACATCACGCCCAGAAATACTGCTTCGGTGAAGAACGCCATCTTGGTTTCAAAGGAAAGCGGTCCGCCAATGAGCTCTCCGGCCACCTCCGAAAACACCCCGAAATTGGTGCCAAACATAAACCCCATAGGAATGCCCGTCACGGTTCCCATGATAAAACCGATGGCGAAAAGCTTCGTCCAGAACGCGCGGAGTTTGCGATAGCGTGCCTGCTGCGTGCGAAACTCCTGCACGGTAAAGTAGACAAGAAAGGGGGCCAGCCCAATTGAGGTGGCGGCAAAGATAATGTGGATGGTGATCGTCCACCCAAACTGAATCCGGCTGGCCAGTTCCGGTGAAAGGAATGCAAGAGGAGAGAAGAAGTCCATAGGCAGCGGCCCTCGGTAGCCCACCAGTCAAGTGCGGTGCCCAACCCGCCCCAGTATCCTGGGAACTACTCACTTGTGATTACAAGTCTGATTTCGTGATGTGTAATCTTGTCAAGAGGAGAAGGTTCAAGTCTGCGATCGGTAGAGGGTGAAGTTTGCCGGAAAGGAGTGTGGGAAAACGATGGATGATTCCTGGGTATTGATCCCACGCATCTGACACGTGTAGCGCCTGAGTGAAATAGCCTATTGTGTGCGCGTATCCTGAATGAGGTAAAGGCATACAACGCAGAGGCGCTCCGCCCTGCAATCAACCCAGATGCCGGCGGGGAACGGCATCCGCCCCAGGCTCCGTTGAGATGCTTCCGCATCCCTCCTGATTATGCTCATCTGCTATGATCGAATCGTGTACGGTGCTGGAACTGGCAAGCGTGCTGGCCGGACCCAGCGTGGGTCAGTTCTTTGCCGAGTTGGGCGCTACCGTCCTCAAAGTCGAAAATCCGCGTACGCAGGGCGATGTGACGCGACGGTGGACCCTGCCCCACGAAACGCCGCCCGATGACCGCTCGGCCTACTTCTGCTGCTGCAACTACGGCAAGCAGTCGGTCGCGCTCGACCTGAGTACCGAACGCGGCCAAGACGTGCTGCATCGCCTGGTGGTTGATACAGACATCGTAATTGCCAACTACCGTCCGGGCCGGGCTGAAGCGCTGGGGGCTGATGCCGACACGCTGCGCAGCATCAACCCGGCACTGCTGTACGGACACATCACCGGATACGGCCCCGACAACCCGCGTCCGGGCTATGATGCCGTCATTCAAGCCGAAAGCGGCTTCATGACAATGAATGGATCTGCCGATGGGCCGCCCACGAAGATGCCGGTGGCGCTGATGGATGTGCTGGCCGCGCATCACCTAAAGGAGGCGCTGCTCGTGGGGTTGTTGCGCCGCACGCAGTCTGGACGCGGTGCCTATGTGCCGGTTTCGCTCATGCAGGCGGCGGTGAGCGGACTCGCCAACCAGGCCACGAACTACCTGAACACGGGTCATGTGCCACAGCGGATGGGCTCGGCGCATCCGAACATTGCGCCGTACGGTACGGCGTATGCCACCGCTGACACGCCGGTCGTGCTGGCCGTAGGTACCGACCGTCAGTTCGCGGCGCTCTGCGACGTGCTGGGCCGTCCGGCGCTGGCCCAGGAGGAGCGCTTCGCCACCAACGCCGCCCGCGTGCAGCATCGCGAGGCCCTCAACGAAGCCCTGCGTCCCAGGCTGGCCGAGCAGTCGGCAGATGCGCTGCTGGAGGCTTTGCATCAACGGGGCGTGCCGGCAGGAGCGGTACGCACCCTTCCGGACGTGTTCAGCGACCCGCACGCTGCCGCCATGATATTGGATACAGGTGATGCCGCGCATCCCGCTGGACTCCGCCAGATTGCCTCTGACAGTGGGGGCGAAGCGCCAGTCCTGCGGCCTCCTCCTGAATACGCGGCCGATACCCAAGCCGTACTCCGAGAGCGGTTGGGGTACGACGAGAGCCAGATTGCGAAGCTGGAGACCAACGGGGTCGTCGTGTGTGGATGACCGCCATGTGCGTCGCACAACGCCAGCACTGTTTCCAACAGACTCGCTACGAGTAGACAGAGTCCGGAACGGCCTGTTTTCGTAAGAGATTATACAAATGCTATTCAACAATCTCGCACACAAAGCCCCACACGCATATGTCCACAATGCAAGCTGTACAGGTTTCCGAAGCAGGCGGAGAATTTGAAGTTGTTGAGCAGCCTATTCCTGAACCGGGGCCGGGCGAGGTGCGCGTGAAAGTGCATGCGTGTGGCATCTGTCACAGCGACGCGTTCGTGAAAGACGGCGCAATGCCAGGCATCGAGTATCCGCGTGTGCCGGGGCACGAGGTAGCAGGCGTTGTGGATGCCGTTGGCAGCGACGTGTCGCAGTGGGCGGTGGGGCAGTCCGTCGGCGTGGGCTGGCACGGCGGCCACTGCTTCGAGTGCGAGGCGTGCCGCGCGGGCGACTTCGTGAACTGCGAAAACGGGCAGATCTGCGGCATCTCCTACGACGGCGGCTATGCCGAGTACATGGTTGCGCCGCAGGAGGCGGTGGCGTCGATGCCCGACGGACTCGACTACACCGATGCGGCGCCGCTGCTGTGCGCGGGCATCACCACGTACAACGCCCTCCGCAACGGCAACCTGCAGCCCGGCGACCATGTGGCCGTGCAGGGCATTGGCGGACTGGGGCACCTGGCCGTGCAGTATGCGCGTCAGTTTGGATGCGAGGTGACGGCGCTCTCCCGCGGTACCGATAAGGAAGAGCTGGCGTACGGACTCGGTGCGAACAACTACATCGACACGACGGCGCACGACCCGGCCGAGGCGCTTCAATCACTCGGCGGCGCCGACGTGATTCTGGCGACGGCCCCCAACAGCAAGGCGATTTCCGAACTGGTGGGCGGTCTCGGACGCGACGGCCAACTGCTTGTGGTGGCTGCCACCGGCGAGCCCATCGAAGTGTCTCCGCTCGACCTCATCATGGGACGCAAGTCCGTATCCGGCTGGCCCAGCGGCACGGCCGACGACTCGGAGGACACGCTCGACTTCAGCGCGCTAAACGACGTAGCGCCGATGGTCGAGACGTACCCGCTGTCGGAGGCCGACGCCGCCTACGACCGCATGATCAACAACGAAGCGCGTTTTCGGGTCGTACTTGTGCCCGAGCATGCGGGATCTCTACCAGGCGCATAGAGCGTCCGTACAATCAATTATGCACGGTGCCGCGACCCTGAGCCGAACGGTCCCCCGTTCGGTGTTTCTGCCAAGAGCACAGAGCTTTAACGAGACCATGAGCGAAAATACTATTACAACAGTCTCCGCTGACGAGTTGAACGATATGGAGAGCCAGACCGACTGGGAGGCGCTCCAGGCGAAAACGGATGCTGAGATCCAGCGAGATATAGCTTCTGACCCTGACGCGCATGCGTTGGATGCGGACTGGTTTGGCACTAAGTGATGGATTAAACCGCTTCGATAGCCGGAGACTGGGAGCGCCGTGTAGGTACGGACGTCTCCGGCGAATCGGGCAGAAAGCCATCTGTTACTCGACCGCTACCAAACGCCGAAGGGCCGCCCCTACACGGAGCGGCCCTTTGGTCGTTGGGCGGAATACCAGAGGCGCGCGGCGGGATGAGTGTATGAGGCAACACCTGTGCATCCCCCGAACATATTAAAACACCGCGGTAAGGCCAAGCGAAAACGTGCGGGGAATGGGCACCTCGGCAAGATCCAGTCCACGGACGCCGGTGCGCTGTCCACCCGTGTTTATTTCGGGGTCGTACCCGGTGTAGCTGTCAATAGACAGCACATTGCGTGCGGCAAGGGTGAAGCGCATCTGCTCGACGCGTGCAATGGACGGACGCAGGGTGTAGGCGGCACTGATCTCGCGGAGCTTGAGAAACGAGCCGTCCTCGATCCAGTGCTCGTCAATGTTCTGGACTTCCCATGCATACTGCAATGGCAAATCCCCTTCAAGTTCTTGCTGGTACAACTCTGTTACTCCTGAAAAGGGGTTGGATCCTTCCTGTCTGGTATAGTTGTACACGTCTTGCCCAACAACCGCATCCCACTGAACCCGCAGGTCGAAATTGCGGATGCGCACGTCGTTGATCCACGAAGCGACAAAATCGGGATGCGGGTCGCCGATAACACCCATTCCTCCTATGTCTGGAAGTCCGCTCGGGCCTGCTTCCGGGTCAGAATCGTTGCGCAGACGCCAGAGCCCTTCGTCGTCTTCAACGAGCACATTGCCCTCATGGTCAACCACATTGCCGGATTCGTTGCGTTCAAACTGAAAGCCGTAGAACACCCCGAGTGGTTCCCCATTGATCGCCCGTAACCGCTCTAAAGAGGTGGGAAACGTAAGATTATCTTCGGGCAGCCCGCTCACTTCGTTGCGGTTGCGGCTATACGTTGCTGTAGAGACCCACTGAATGTTTTCCTGATTGATGACCTGGGCGCGTGCGGATATCTCAATGCCCTGATTAGTGAGCGTGCCCGTGTTTTCAAATGGACTTCCTGGAAAGCCGAACCCGGTATCTATGATCGGGTTCAGGAATTCAATGAAGATAAGGTCGTCGGTGCGCTGCGTGTAGTATGTTGCCTCAACGGCGACCCGGTCGCTCAGCAGGCTGAAGTCGGCGCCCATCTCAATCTCGCGCTGTCGCTCGGGCGTCACATCAGAGGGCACGCCACGGTAAAACGGCCCAATGGAGGCGGGGCCGCCTGAAAAGCCGAGCGCAGCCCGCAGCGTAAAGCGCGGAAACAGGCGGCTTAGGCCCGCGTCGTTCCAGACCGAGTTTTCAGAGAGGGTGTACGCCAAGCGTCCGCTGGGGTAGAACGCAATTCCGCTATCGTCGAATGTAGGATACGTAGCAACGCGCCCGGCTCCGGTAAGGACGAGGCGGTCCTTCCAGGTCAGCGTCTCCTGCACAAATCCGCTGTAGATGTCATACTCGGTATCGAACGTATTGGAAACACGCTGGAAAAAAGGGTCTCCTGGAGCCCCCAGCACGAATTTTTCGTCCGTCGTTCCAGTCTCACGATGTAAAGTGCCACCTACGTGCGTGGTAGACTGAAGCGTGGGCGAAAAAGCGGTGCTGTAGCGCACGTTTAAGCGGCTACTCACGTGCTGCCGGGTGTGGGTGCTGCTGCGGTCGGGCTGGGGTTCTGTTGGTGCCGAGGTGAGGTCCGATGGGATGATAGTCGTTGCATCGTGATCGTAGGTGTCAATGCCCAGCACGTAGTCGACAGTGAGATTCTCGGTGGGCGTCAGGTTCAATGCAGCGTTTCCAATAAACCGGTCGGTTTGCTGGTCGAAGTTGAAGCGCTCGATCACTTCCAGCGGATTGAGCCCGAAGCCGTCGTCAGGAAACGTACCCTCTTCTGTTGGGCGCGGGTCGAAGGTGTTTGGGCCGAAGATGAAACCGATCAGAGCGCCGTAGGGGCGATTTAAATCACCGTTCGGGATGTCTTGCGTGGTGCTGCGTGCGTAGGTGGCGCTACCGGTAAGCGCGGCCCAGTCGTTGAGCGTCTGGTCGATGCGCAGGCGTCCGTTTAGGCGACGAAAGCTGTTGCCCTCAACGATTCCCTGATTGGCAAAATGGGAGCCCGAGGCGCGGTACCGCGTGTCGCCGAATCCGCCCGATACCGAGAGCGCCTGCTCGGTGCCATAGGCCCGGTCAAAGATAAAGTCCTGCCAATCCCAGCGACGCTCGTCCTCGGGCAGGGGAGCACCAAAGTTGTCCAAGAACTGCCCCTCTGCGTTCTGGGCCATGTTCACATCAAGCGTATTGCGCACGGACTCGGTCTGAGCGCGCGTTGAGAATGTGACGCGTGGTGCGCCAGACGTCCCCTGCTTGGTGAAGATCTGAACGACCCCGTTGTTGGCACGCGATCCGTACTGGGCGGCCCCGGCTGCTCCTCGCACAACTTCGATGCGTTCAATGTCGTGCAGGGCCAGATCTACGAGGCGGTTCTGCGTGCCGCCGCCCAAGTAAATGAGTTCGCGCGAGTTGTTATTGATCACGATGCCGTCCAGCACGTAGAGCGGACTCGTACTTCCGAGAATCGTGCTGGGGCCGCGCAATCGCATCGACATCCCGCCCGCTGGATTGCCGGAGTTCTGCGTGATGTAGGCTCCAGCAATTTTGCCTTGTAGGGCGCGGTTGACCGAGAACGCCGTGTGTCCAAAGTCCGCGCTGTCAACGACAGCACCCGCGTATTCCCGTTCCAGGGATTCGGTCTGGGCATCGGATGTGTCGGCTACCGAAGTGGCCGGGGCGTTGGGGGCTTGTTGGGCGATTGTTGTTGAAGGGATGAGCATGAGCAGGATGCCGAAAAGCAGGCTGATGCCCAATGGTGCGTTCCAATTTTGCATGCGTGACGGAATGTGAGAATGAAGGGGAAGAGATCGCTTATGGTACATGACAAAACTCACATGCCCCTTCACACACCCAGGTTTTTGTCATTCTGAGGAGCGCAGCGAGGGCCGGAGGTCATGCCTGTTGTACGAAGGGGCCGACAGGTCATCCGTTGCGGGAATCTCTTTGAGCCGAGCGGAAATAAGGGCGGATCGCTGTCTCTCTGCGGTCTGATTCCGCCGATTCCGGGGAGATCCCTCGACTGCGCTCGGGATGACGTGCCGGG
>NZ_JAWOAR010000259.1:0-25159 GCF_046498435.1 Longimonas sp.
CGGATTCCGCTGTTGGAGCGCGTATTCTTCTGCGCCATTACCGGCAGCAACCTCGACGAGTTTTTCCGCAAGCGCGTGGGCGGACTCAAGCGGCAGCAGGCGGCGGGGGTGTCGTCGCTCTCGCCCGATGGGCGCACGCCTGCCGAACAGTTGGCGCTGGTGCGCACCGCTGCGCTACGTCTGTACGATGCACTGGCCCACTGCTGGGAGGATACGCTGCGTCCGCTCTTGCGCACCGAGGCCGATGTGCACGTGCAAGACTACGACGACCTCACCAATGCCGAGCAGGCCCATGCCGATGCCTATTTCGAGGAGCATGTGTTTCCGGTGCTTACGCCGCTGGCGGTAGACCCTGGGCACCCGTTTCCATTCCTCTCGAACCTGAGTCTGTCGCTGGCGGTGAGCCTGCGCCATCCGGGCGCGGGCGAGGAGCGCTTTGCCCGCCTAAAGGTGCCCGACAACCAGCCCCGCTGGGTGGAACTGCCTACGCCGCATCGTTATGTGCCGCTGGAGCAGGTCATTGCTGAAAACGCCGATGCGCTCTTCAAGGGCATGCAGGTGCAGGGCGTGCATGCCTTTCGCGTAACGCGCAACGCCGACATCCGCCGCGACGAAGAAGAAGCCAACGACCTGCTAAAGCTCATTTCCGAAGAGCTGCGCGAACGCCGCTTTGCTCCGGTCGTCCGCCTGGAAGTGCAGACCGACATGCCCGAGGGGGTGCGTTCGTTCCTCGCAAAAGAGCTTTCGCTGAGCGATGATGCGCTCTACACGGCCCCGGCGCTGCTTGGTCATACCGATCTGATGGCCCTTAGCGGCATCGACAAACCCGAGCATCACTACCCCACATGGGTTCCCGTAACCCCGCCGCGCCTGCACACGCCTGCACGGCGTCCGTCGTTGCTTCAGGATAAGGGTACGCCCAGCACCGATGACATTTTCAGTATTATTCGGGATGCGGATGTGCTGGTGCATCACCCGTACGAGTCGTTCGATGCGAGTGTGCAGCGCTTTGTTGAAGAAGCCGCCGACGACCCCAACGTGCTGGCTATCAAGCAGACATTGTATCGCACCTCCGACGACTCGCCGATTGTGGCGTCGCTCGTGCGCGCTGCCGAGCAAGGCAAGCAGGTGGCCGTGCTCGTGGAGGTGAAGGCGCGCTTCGACGAGGCGAACAACATCGAGTGGGGGCGTACGCTCGAAGAGTCGGGCGTGCATGTAGCGTATGGGCTGGTCGGACTCAAAACGCACACCAAGGTTACGCTGGTGGTGCGCGAAGAGGGCGAGGCGCTGCGTCTCTACTGCCACATCGGCACCGGCAATTACAACGCCAAAACCGCCCGCGCTTACACGGACCTGGGCCTGTTTACGTGCGCTCCAGCCCTTGGCGAGGACGTGATGAATCTGTTCCACTATCTCACCGGATACGCCCCCGAGCAGTCGTATAACGAACTGCTGGTAGCGCCACACACCATGCGTCGCCGCTTTGAAACGCTCATTGACCAGGAGATTGCACATCAGCGCGAGCACGGCACCGGGCGCATTATGGCCAAGATGAACGCGCTGAACGATGCAGACATGATTAGCAAACTCTACGAGGCCTCGCAGGCGGGCGTATCCATCGACCTGATTGTGCGTGGCCACTGCCGCCTGCGCCCGGGGCTGGAAAACATCAGCGAGAACATTCGTGTGCTTAGCATCCTCGATCGCTTTCTGGAGCACACGCGCATTTACTACTTTGGCAACAACGGATCGCCGCGCGTTTTCATGGGCAGCGCCGATTGGATGACCCGCAACTTAAACCGCCGTGTAGAGGCCATCGTCGAGATCCATGACGATGCACTGCGCGAGCGCACCACCCGCATCCTTGACTATGCCTGCCAGGACCAGTATGCTGCGTGGCAGTTACACGCCGACGGGCGCTATGTGCAGCGTACGCCTCCGCCCGATACGTCCCGTTCGGCATCAGCCCTGCAATGGCGCCTCATGCACGACGCTACGCAGCGTGCCCCGTCTGAGGCGTAACCCGACGCGTCCCCCCTTCCTTATCATATAGCTGTTGCCCCTATGGATCGCACACTGGAACTCCGATGGTTTATCGATGGCCCTATGCCCGATACAGTCCGCGACTGGTTCGATACGCTGGGCAAAGCGTCGAAGAAAGAGCGGAGCGACGTGTATCTGCTCACCGAGTCATCGGCCTGCAACGTGAAGTGGCGTAGCGGAAAGATTCAGACCAAGCGCCGCACGCGTCCCCCCATCCTTGCGCATACCCCCACGGGCTTCGAGGGCTGGCAGGAGTGCTGGCACAAGTGGAGCTTTGGCACCGGCGATGCCCCTCCTGAGCGCGACGACAATCTGTGGGTCCCCGTGCATAAGACGCGCCAGCAAATCGAACGCGACTTGCCTACCGGCATCGTCGTAAAGATTGAACTGACGCGCGTGGAGGCCTATGGCGAGGCGGGATGGAGCGTATGCATTGAGGCAGAATCGGAGTCGCCCACCCAGCCTTTGCGGGATGCGCTGGGCCATGCCAAGTACATGTGGATGGCCGAAGCCCCTGATCTTCCCTTTTCGCGCGATACCTCGATGGGCTACAGCCGCTGGCTGCACGACGTGGCCGGGTATCCTCTCCCTCCCGTGCAGGCGGCTCCTACATCCTCATGACACGTGGGGTCCGGCTACGCAACGCCTACTGCTCTGTCACACGTCATTCTTGGGGCAGAGGCGCACCTCTCTTACATGCTGTCATCTTGAGCGAAGCGGCTCCGCCAAGGAGACGCAGAGTCGAAAGATCTCCCACACGCCTGGCACAACCTCTCACCCGCCAGGCACCCGCCAACCGAGCGGGAGATGGTTCGACTGCGCTCACCATGACAGGCTTCGTGGGAGGGTGATTGCAGGGCAACCATCAAAATGAGGGTTGACAGAGCACTACGCACATGGAAAGAAAACCGACACCCGTGTGCCCTGACCGCGCGTCGACTCGACTTCGATGGCTCCATCCATAAGATCCACGAGTTCGCGCACGATGGCGAGGCCAAGTCCGCTGCCTTCATGTTCACGGGCTAAGCCCTCTGACTCTTGCGTGAAGGCTTTGAACATGCGTTCTTGAAAGGATTGCGTCATCCCAACGCCGGTGTCGGTCACCTCAAACAGCACAGCCCGGCGGCCTTGGGCAAGATGTACCTGAACCATGCCTTCGGCTTTCGTAAACTTGATGGCATTGCTAACCAGATTGTAGACCACACGCTGTATCGCGCCGCGCCCGCCCCGTGCACACACCACCGGCGCGTAGCACGTGAGTTGAAGATCCAGATTCTTTGCAGAGGCTTGCTGTTTCTTTTCGTATACGATGTTCTGAACAAGCGTATGCAAATCCACAGATTCCGTCTCCAGCACTTCTGTTCCAGCCTCCAGTTTCGAAAGCCGAAGCACTGAATCGAGCGTTGTGAGTAGCCGCCTGGCGCTTCCCATAATGAGCTCCGAGAAGCGTGCGGGTCTGCCGGAGATTTCTTCTGTCAGGATCTCTGAAAACCCTATGATGGATGTTAACGGGGTGCGCACTTCATGACTCATATTCGCCAGCATGGCCGTTTTGAGACGTGCTGCGGCTTCGGCCTCGCGCTTGGCAGCGCGCAGTTCCTGCTCGGCCTCCATACGGTCGGTAATGTCGATCAGCGTAAAGACCGCGCCAGAAAACACGTTGTTCTCGTTGAGCAGTGGCGCTCCGTTAACGGATACGACCTTGCGCGTGCCATCCGGCCACTGGAGTGCGTACTGGAGGTCATGCATTGACGTCTTGGCGGCTTTTACCCGACTAAAGGGCTTTTCGTCTTCAGGTAACGCTTCGCCGCTGGGGTGCTCAATGCGCCACGGAAAAGCGGAGCGCGCCCCCGCTTTTAGGGCCGCTTTCGGCATCCTCAACACATCTTCGGCCCGCTCATTGGCTTCTGCGATGACGCCATTGGCATCCATGACTACGATAGCCGCTGCACTCGTGTTGAAAATGCGCTCCAGCAGATCGCGCTCGGCCCGAAGCGTGCGTTCCGCTTCGCGGCGACGGGTGATGTCGCGTACGATGGTCTGCGCAGCAGGCTGCCCGTTGTACGTAATGGGAACCGATCGCACTTCGACGGTGCGCGGCGGACGATCTTCCCATTGAATGGTTTGCTCTATCGGCAAGGTAGAACTGGTGCCCTCGTACACGCGCTGCAACCGCTGCATGGCCGCCTGACGCTTCTCGTCATCGACGATGAATGCAAACAGGTCTTCGCCCAGCAACTGGTCGACATGGTCCACACCGAGCACTTGGGCGCCTGCGGGATTGATATACTGAATGCATCCGCCAATGCTTACCACAATGGGGTCGGGATGCGCCTCCACGAGTCGCTCCCACCGCTCCGCACTGCGCAGTCGCGCTTCCTCAGCTGCGCGGTGCTCGGTCACATCTGCCGCCATGCCTACGCATCCAACCACCTCGTGCGCTTCGTTTCGCAATGGCGAATACCACACGTCGAACACAAATGTACTGATATGGAGCGTATCGCGCACCTCATGGCCGGCAAGCGCGCGTTTGAGTCCGCGCAGAACGGCTGGGAAATCGGCATAGTGATCAAACACAGAAGATCCTACCGCTTCGTCAGGATCCAGACCAATGGCGGGTAGATCATGCCCTTCAGCCAGCAGGAACGTGCCGTCTTCATCCAGCACGAATACCGCCGGCTGGGCGTTTTCAGCCAGGATACGAAAGAGCTCCTCCTGCCGCCGGAGCGCACGCTCTATCGTCTGCCTTTCGGTGACATCGGCCACAACGCCATCGTAGTAAAGGATGCGTCCGTTGTCATCGCGCTTAACGGTGCTGCTAATGCGTGCCATGAACGTAGACCCATCACGGCGTTGCATCTCGACCAAGAACTCATTGAGTCCGTCGTTTTCGTGCTCGGCTTGTAGGAGACGCGTCTGGTCGTGCGGATCGGCGTAGAGGTCGGATGCGGGCAGCGCCACGATCTCATCGAGCGTGTCGTATCCGAACAGGTCTATGAATGCCCGATTGGCGTAGATAATGCCCTCTTCGGGCGTGCTGCGGTAGAGCCCACTACCTACGTTCTCTGCCACCTGTTTTAGGTGGTCTTCGGTTTGTGCGTGGCGGAGCGTTTCGTAGCGGTGGGCAAGTTCGGTGGCCACCAGCGATGCACAGTCGCCTAAGCATTCGTGTGCAGGGCGCGCAACCTGTGTGTCTTGCTGTGCAGGGCGCAGGGCTTCGATGACGCCTTGGGGCGCCTCAGAGGCCGGGGCACAAAGCGGAACAACGGTGTGCGTCCATGGCTCAGCAGGCGCTATGGCATCGTCCGCATTCGTATCCAGAAAGGTGCCTGCACTGACCTGGAGGCAGTTCCATGCCTGGCTGCCGTCAAGAACCTCATGCACCGCACGCAGCCGGTGGGGAGGCGCTACCGGAACCGTTGGAGGCGGCCCCGCACGGGCAACCGGCACCAACGTGTCACGCTGCTTTAGGCTAATGCGCACGTACGCCCCGCCGCACAACTCCGTCGCTATGCGTGCAATGCGCATGAGCGCCTCGTCGTCCAGCGGAGCCACAGCGGCGTGCCGCCAGAGCACGTCGAGCGTCAGGTCTGGTGGGATCAACGTAGGGGACGATGTGGCAGGCATCTCTACACGCAATGCAAAGCAAGGAGTGGCATTCTGAAGGGGCGACACGCCTCTCAAAAGGTATCTATTGGGAGAGGCACGGGGAATAAAGATCTCCTCGAAGTAGGCAACTCCCCTATGCCGCCGTACATGCTGAATTCAGCAAGAGCTGTTTGGGGCGGTGCTATACACACGTACGCATATCGGCAACCTACAGAGTTACCGCTGACACAGCACCAGCTTCGCTGCCCCAACTTTCGCCCAGTGTTATGTGGTATCTTCTAATATGTTCGATAGCTGATCGCAAGCCAAACGTGCGAGCACAAAAAAATCGCCCACCGGGCTCCAGATAGGAGAGCCACCTGTGGGCGATTGCTTGTCGGTACTGTAGTTGATCCTGGACGTAGGCGGAGGATTCTATCCCATAAGCAGGCGACGCGCAAGCCGCTCGCCTCCGACCAGTTCCGACAGATGCTTGAGCTGATTGTCTTCGTACGCCTGATAGAAAATGGCAACGTCGAGCGCCATCACCTTGTTGAATGCGTTTTTGGCTGCTTCGGGGTTGTCGCTTTGCTTAGTCACAACTTCCCCATGCTTGCGAACCACGTCCATCATAGCAAGCGGATACCGCACTGGGAGACCGATCTTTACGTGAATATGTCCGATTTTCAGTCGGTCTTTTACGTACTCGGTGCCATATTCGCCGCTGAAGAGTTCCACGAACCAATCGCCAATCATACTGTGCAGGCGATCCATGCTTTTGCCCTCAAAGTACTCCTTTGTGTTCTCATGGTCGAACAGGCGGTCATAGAACTCGTCTGTCATAGGACGGGCCTGCTCACGTGCGGCATCATGCAATGCTGTTAGGTGATCCACGTCTGCATCCGACACGCCCATCAGCGCGGACAGTTCATCGGCGATGTCTTCTTCCTTGACCGACCAGCTTGCGCGTTCACCTTGAGCGTTTAAGTTTCCTTCGTTCATCATAGCTTTAGTGTGCTCTATTAAGTGGAATTAGGGTTACTGGTCTCGGGTGATGTGTGCAACAAGCGCAGCCACCAGAGCTTCGCTGTCTTCTTGGACGCCAGCATCAATCGCATCGACCGAGATGGCCTGCTCTGTGAAGCTGGCAGCACGTACCTGCTCAGGATGCGATTCGTCTACGTCGGTATGGGTGATGCCAACTGCAAGGGGGACTGCCTCTTGCTTGGTGAGCAGGTGGCTAAGCAGCCGTTCGGTGTCGGCCACTGCCGAGTCATTGGATGCATTCACCAGAAGCACGATGCCATCTACCCCCTCTCCGAGGACATCCCACATGTAGCCAAAACGCTCTTGCCCCGGCGTTCCAAAGAGGTTCACGGGCATGTCGTGCACCGTCATGCTTCCATAGTCAAGACCCACCGTTGTAAAGGGCTTATCCGGCGTTTCCTTACTTTCGACATCCGTGCGCACTGGCTCGATTTCGGAGAGCGTGGCAACGAGTGTCGTCTTCCCTGAGCCTACGGCTCCAGTGACGAGGATTTTGAGAGGCTTCATAAGATGTAAGAGCGTTAGGGAAAGAAGTAAGCCCGGCGGCACAGTTGTGACGTGCCGAGACCCAAACAGCTTTTCTGTGCGCAGGAGCCCACGGGCATCCGAGGCTACGCAAGCGAGGCTACGCAAGCGCACCTGTCAGCAGATCATTTACCGTCTCGACCTGCTCACGCGCTTTAAGGTTGATAAGTGCGATGTTCGCCCCTTCTTTCGCAACGACAGCAAGTGCGCCTCGATCGCCGACCAGGTAAAGCTGCACCAAACGACCCTCAGCAGAGATTGACGTCTCCTTGAGCGCACCCGCATTCAGCGTGTCTGCCATGCGGCGGCTTACCCCCACCGTTGTAGCAACCATAGCTGCTACGCGCTTCGCGTCATCTACCTCGCTAAGCGTATGCCCAACGAGAAACCCATCGCCAGAAGCAATAAGGCTCCCCTCAATTTGCTGGGGCAGCGAATCGTCGAGGTCGTAAAGAAGAGATTGAATTTTTTCGGCGGTACCCATAGCGGTAGCGTGTCTTTTCGTGATACAAGGACCTATATGCTTTGTCGGGCTTGCCACTTCTCACTTCGACGGTCGATGCAAAACGCGTCAAGCCATCCCAATTTACACATGCTTGTTACATCTGTCACAGAGTTAAACAAAAAGTGGTCCGTATGTTTGATTTTGTAGACCTTTGCAAACTTGGGTGGCTTCTTTACACCTTGCCTCGTACTGTACACATCCTCGAAATTGGATGCTTCTACCACCTGATCGCTCTAAGAGGCACTCTACCTTGTATTTGCATCTGATGGCTTCCAGACGTAGCTCACCAGGGATTATGCTACGGAGGGGACGTTTTCTTCTATACCCCACTAAGTGAAGGTCAGAATCGCCCGAACTCTGTGAAAATATTACCCGGGTGTGTTTTTTTCTCTCCAATCTGTGGCTTCCTGGATCGGGGTCTGAAGGACTTGGCCTATTTCTCGGGGGGCTGCCCCAAAGAGAAATGCGAATCACTTTGAGGATAGCCTCTGCAAAGATAGCCTTTGCTTCAAACAAAGGAGTATTGTGGAGGGCTCAATCATGTGCTAAACCAGATACGCAAGCGCCGACGAAGCGTCTCCCCATGACGCTGCCACCAGATGCCACTGCCTACAATGGCGAGTCCCAGGCAGGTAAGCACAAATGGAAACCAGACGCTTCCGGCAAACACATCGTAGGCCAGGTATGCAAGATATCCGGTGAGTCCCAGCGCCCCAGTGCTCACAAAAACATGCCGTTGCACAAGCACACCGCCAACAAGCGCAGCCACATTCAGCCCCGCATACATGCCGGGCGGGATGGCGTCGTGCAGAGTAAGCAGTGAGACGCTGCCCCACAGCACGAGTCCGCCTACCACGTGGGGCCACCACGCGAATGCAGATGTCCCGGTGCGGTGCAAGGCAGCGGCAACGAGGAGGAAGACGCCCCCGAGCACAGTCGATCCCCACAGGTAGGGTGTAGTAGCCGTGGCGTTGAGGTTCAGGACGAAGCTGAGCAGACTCATGCCCAGGTACCACCCGAGCACGGAAAGCGAAAGCGTTAAAAACGGAAGCTGGTACCGCCAGAGTGCAACCCCAGCCGTTGCGAGTGCGACTCCTTGCAGCATGAGCGCCCGCGTATCAAATCCGGCAAAGAACGGGCGGTGTGCGGTCTCAGTTGGCCACCAGCCTGCAAGCAGTTGCACGCCGTACACCGCCAGCGGCACCAGCACCACGGTGAGCGTAGCCGTAAGCCCCGCGGGAACACGGTAGCCTGTACGATAAAGCGCCTCGGTGAGTCCGGCGCTAATTGCAGCATATGCAATGGCGATGCTCAACAGTCCCCATGCGCCAAAGGCCTCCCATCCCAGCGTCATAAACACCGACATCGCACCGATGGCGATACATCCGCCCACGTAGTACAGCAGATGCGTGAGCCGTAGCGAACTGGCGCTGGACGATTCCGCTGCCCGCTCGGCAGCAAGCGCTTCGACCTGCTCGGCCTGCGCCCGGGTGATGATGCCACGCTCTACGGCTTCAGAGAGCACCGCATGAAGGCGTTCCATGGGCTATGCGGATGCGGGAGCTTCAATGCGAACGTACCGCCGTTTGCCAACCTGCAACACGAACGGCGGGTCGGTCTGCAGATCAACCGAGTGGCGCCAGTTGTCGACGGTCTCGTCATCGATGGTAACGGCGCCCTGCTTGATGAGACGGCGGGCTTCGCTGTTGGATTCGGTAAGTCCGGCATCGCTCATAAGATTGAGCAGCCCCATGGTGCCGTTGCCCGACTCAGGGGTAAACACCGGGATATCGTCGGGCGTGTCGCCCTGCACCACGGTTTTCTCGAAGTGATCGCGGGCTGCCTGGGCGGCGTCCTCGCCGTGATACATGCGCACGATGGTGTGGGCCAAGTCGTGCTTTGCATCGCGCGGATTCGCCTCGGCCTTTGCTTTCACATCGGGTAGGGCGTCGAGCGGCGTATCTGTAATAAGCTCGGTGTAGCGGTAGATCAGCGCATCCGGCACTGACATCACCTTGCCGTACATCTCTTCGGGCGCTTCGGTGATGCCGATCGCGTTGTCGAGCGACTTCGACATCTTCTCGTGTCCGTCGGTGCCTTCGAGGAGCGGTACCATGAGGCAGACCTGGGGGGCTTGGTCCTTGGCCTGCTGAATATGCCGCCCTACGAGCAGGTTGAAGCGCTGGTCGGTGCCGCCAAGCTCTACATCCGACTGAATTTCGACGGAGTCTTGCGCCTGTGCCAGCGGGTACAAGAACTCGTGCACGCTGATGGGCTGCCCAGCTTCATAGCGCGTCTTGAAGTCTTCGCGCTCCAGCATGCGCGCTACGGTATGGTGTGCGGCAAGCTCAATGACGTCGCTAAACGACATTTCGTCGAGCCACTCCGAGTTGTAGCGGATCTCGGTACGGTCGGGGTCGAGCACATTGGCAGCTTGCTCGAAGTAGGATTTGCCGTGCTCGCGCGTTTCTTCGATCGTAAGCGCCGGGCGCGTCTTGGAGCGGCCCGTGGGATCACCAATCATGCCGGTGAAGTCGCCCACAATAAGCACCGCCTGATGCCCCAAATCCTGAAACTGGCGCAGCTTGCGCAGCACCACCGTGTGGCCCAGGTGCAGGTCGGGGCGACTGGGGTCGCAGCCCAGCTTTACGCGCAGCGGTGTATCGGTTTTGCGGGAGTGCTCCAGCTTCTCGCGGAGCGCATCTTCGGGAACGAGGTCGGCAACGCCGCGCGTGAGCACGGCCATTTGTTCGTCTACAGGGGGGAAGCCCATGGAAAGAGACAAGCAGGTGGATAGGATGCGGCAGTGCAAAGCGCCTCGGGCATCCGCAAGTCAGATGCGGGCGGATGCGACAGGCAGGCGCTATCGGTTAAACTCGTGTTTGATGTCGCGCAGCTTACGCTTCGACTCGCGCTCTTTCACGGTCTGGCGTTTGTCGCGCACGTCTTTGCCCTTGGCCAGGCCAATCTTCACCTTGATCCAGCCGTCGCGCACGTACAGCTCCAGCGGCACAATGGTGTAGCCTTTCTGCGCCGCGGCCTCGGCCCAGCGCTCCAGCTCGTGCTGGTGCATCAGCAACTTGCGCGAGCGGCGCGGCTCGTGGTTAAAGTGGCTGGCCTGCTTGTACGGCTTGATGTACGCGTTGTGCATCAGCATCTCGCCCTTGTTATCGAGCGAGCAGTAGGTGCCGTCGAGGCTGGCCTTGCCGTCTTTGGCAGACTTCACCTCAGAGCCGGTCAGGACAATGCCGGCTTCGAGCGTGTCTTCAATGAAGTACTCGTGCCGGGCTTTCTTATTGCGGTCGAGCGTGCGTACCCCGCTACTCATAAGCGCGAAGGGATCGAGACAAGAAGGCAGAATAGAACCATGGCCCCCGCATCAGGCCGTAGGGGTGGGGGGATGCGGAGCCCCGTCGCCATGGGGAGCATCGCCCTCGGCATCGTCGGAGTCGTCCTCCTCCTCACGGGCGCTGTCGGGGTCCTCCGACACGAACGGCATGTCGGGGATTTCATCCGCTACGTTGTAGTAGAACAGGTACGTGCGAAAGTCGGTGAGGCTGGCGCGCTCTAACCGTCCAATGCCGGTGCGCAGGTCGTCGGTGTAGAACTCGCGCAGCGCCTCGGGCGGAGCCTCCTGCTCAATCCATTCGGCACGATGCGCTTTGGCATGCTTTCCGGCAGCCATCATGGCCTCTACGAGAGCAGTGGTCGCACGTCCGCGCTTCATGACGAAGAGCCCCCACACCATCGGGTAGTTGGTGAGCTCATACCACTCGCGGCCCAGGTCCATCGTGAAGGCATCGCCCGCGTCGTAGTGCGCGCCCTGAGGACCCACGATGAGCGCAGCGTCGGCATCGGTCTGATGCAGGGCGGCAGGATCATCGGTATCCACCGCGACGAACTCCGGGTCCACGCCGTAATGCTCGTGCATCACCACGCGGGCCACGAAGCGCTCGGTAACGCGCGACCGCGGGTAGGCGACCGTCCCCGGAAACGCCTGCAAGCCGCCGCTCCACACGAGCCGGGCAAACGGATACTGCCACGAGGACAGCCCCATGCCGGGCACCGCATCGAAGCCGTCGTGGCCTTGCAGCACCAGGTACGTAGGCACAAGCGCGATGTCCACCTCATCTTGCATCACACGGGCGGTGCACACCTCGGGCCGATGGCGCTCAATCGCAAAATCGGCGTCGTCTTGTGCCAGCAAACCGCCAATGAGGGCGTGAGCGGGTGTGTCGTTCCAAAGGGCAATGCGGGTAGGCATACGCCAGAGCTATTGCGTGCAGAAACTATCGCGTGCCGAGCGGAGGGCGGCGTGCGTTAGTTTGTCTTGCGAGCGCGGATGCGGGCGGACTTGCCGGTGCGTTCGCGCAGGTAGTTGAGGCGAGCGCGGCGCACATGGCCCTGACGCTTCACGTCGATCTGGGCGATGCGCGGCGAGTGCACCGGGAAGATCCGCTCTACGCCAATGCTGCTCGAAATCTTGCGCACAGTAAAGGTCGTATTGGAGCCGCTGCCGCGCTTCTGCATCACCACACCTTCGTACTTCTGAATGCGCTCTTTGTCGCCTTCTACCACGCGCAGGTGCACGACGACTGTGTCGCCGGGCCCAAACTCGGGCAGGTCATCTTTGAGTTGCGTTGCTTCCACAATGTCAAGCAGATTGGTCGCCATGGTCTTAGGGAGTTTCAAGGTTAAACAATACGAATACAGAGGGATGCACCGGGCGCAGTATGCGCGTTGGGCATCGCTCTGCAAGCTACAACAGGTTAGTCGGTAGAAGCGGAGGCCTCGGGGGAGGAGGCCGGCGCTTCGGTGTCGTTGTTCAGCAAATCGGGACGGCGGGTGCGCGTTTTTTCGAGGCGCTGTTCGTCGTGCCAGGCCGCGATGCGCGCGTGGTTGCCGGAGCGCAGAACGCTTGGCACCTCGTGGCCGCGAAAGACGGCCGGGCGGGTGTAGGCCGGGGCATCCAACAGACCGTCTTGGAACGAGTCGGTGAGTGCCGAGGATGCGTTGCCCAGTACGCCGGGCAAGAGCCGCACCACCGCATCCACCAGAACGAGCGCAGGCAGTTCGCCGCCGCTCAGCACGTAGTCGCCAATGGAGATTTCGTGCGTGATAAAGTGGTCGCGCACGCGCTGGTCAATGCCTTTGTAGTGCCCGGCCACCAAAATCAGATGCTCGTGCATCGAAAGCCGGTTGGCGTGGGTCTGTTGCAGCGGTGTGCCATCGGGCGTCAGGTAGACGACCGCGTCGGCTTTGCCGTTGGGCTGGCACGCTTCGATGGCGCGCACGAGCGGTTCTGGTTTGAGCACCATGCCTGCGCCGCCGCCAAAGGGATAGTCGTCAATCTGGCGGTGTTTGCCCACGCCAAAGTCGTGCAGGCTATGCACCTTGATGGTGACGTGCCCATCGTCTTGCGCGCGCCCTACGATGCTGTGCCGTAGCGGCTCGCGCACCAGGTCGGGGATGGCGGCGATGATGTCAATGTGCATGGCAGCAGAACTCGTTCAAAACGCGAGGCTGTTCAAAGCGCGAAGCTATCGGAGGTCGTCGGGCGGCGTGTCGGGGGCATCGGGCGCATTCGCATCCAGCAGTCCCTCAACCGGGTTTAGGTGGATGCGCTGGGCATCGTCGTCAATGCGGGGCACGAACGCCTCCACAAATGGCACGAGCGCGTCGTAGCCCTCGGTCGTTTCGATGACGAGCGCATCGGGTCCGGGCAGCGGCATCACTTCCGTGAGCGTGCCCACGCGCTCCCCGTCACTGTAAACGGCATAGCCGACCAGGTCGTGCACAAAGCGCTCTTCCTCGCTCAACGCGAAGATTGACTCGGGCACGAACACATCGAGGCGGCGCAGCGCTTCGGCTTCGTTGCGGTCGGTCGCGGTTTCGAGCGAGAGGAGCACCGTGGTGCCCTTCTTGTGCGGCTGAAACCGGACCTCGCGCACAGTGTGAGCGCTGACACGCTCGGCATCGCGGCCCACGTACACCGTGTCGAAGGTGGCAAACCGGTCAGGGTCGTCCGACAGGGGAATGACCTTCACGGTGCCGTCGAGGCCGTGCGGCTTACCCACGCGCCCCACCTGCACGAGCGTGTCGGCAGGCGGGGTGTCGGCAGCACCGGAATGGTTGGGCGAGGCGGCGTTACGCATCCGACTTCGGAGTGTCGTCGCTTTCATCGGCGGGGTCTTCGTCGGTCGCATCGGCAGCTTCAGCTTCGTCAGCAGAGTCTGCTTCCTCGGCTTCGGCAGCTGCCTCTTCTTCAGCAGCTTCCGCTTCCGCTTTGGCTTCCGCCTCGGCTTTGGCCTTGGCTTCTTCTTCCGCTTTGCGGCGCTCTTCCTCTTCTTTGCGGCGCTGCTCTTCGAGTTCGGCAGCACGCTGGCGCTCTTCTTCGATCGCTTGAGCGCGACGCATTTCAGCGGTCATCTTAACATCGTCGCCCTTCTCTTTCAGGCGCTCAATGTGCTCATTCACCGCCTCGGCGATCTGTTCGGGCGATTTGCCCTTCTTCTTGAGGTGGTGGCGCAGCAGCAGGCCGCGCTTGCTGAGGATGCTGCGCACTGTATCGCTCGGCTGCGCACCATTTTCGAGCCAGTAGAGCACGCGCTCTTCGTCGTCGATCTGAACGGTAGCGGGCTGTTCGAGCGGGTAGTAGCGGCCCAGGTCTTCGATGTAGCGCCCGTCGCGCGCATTGCGCGAGTCGGTGGCTATGATGGAAAACACGGGGATCTTTTTGCGCCCCAATCGGCGCATGCGGAGTTTAACGGACACAGGTATGTATCAGGTTGATCGAAAAGAATAACGGGGGTTTCTCAAGGCCGTGATTGCCTCTTAATGGATAGCAAGGCACGGCGTCGGGTACGCAGCGGTCCGATTATCCGGGAAAGGGGCTGCTTCCGCCTCCACCGAACCGGCCCATCAGCTTCTTTAGGTTGACGGAGCGCCCTTTTCCGGTCAGCTTCGACATGGTCTTCATCATCTTCTTCATGTCGCGGAACTGCTTGATAAGCTGGTTCACATCGCGCACTTCTACGCCGCTTCCTCGGGCGATGCGGCGGCGGCGCGTTCCGTTTAGAATCTGTGGATTAGCGCGCTCTTCGGGCGTCATCGACAGAATCATCGCCTCGATATGGTTAAAGGCATCCTCGTCGACGTCGAGGTCTTTCATCTGCGATCCCACACCCGGAATCATGCCAATGAGGTCTTTCATCGACCCCATGTTCTGGATCCGCTGCAACTGGTCGTAGAAGTCTTGCAGATCAAAGTCGTCGGACTTGATCTTTTGCTTGAGCTGCTGGGCTTGCTCTTCGTCGTACTGCTCTTGCGCGCGCTCCACAAAGGAGACGACATCGCCCATGCCCAGAATGCGCTGGGCCATGCGGTCGGGGTAGAACTCGGAGAGCGCGTCGAGCTTCTCGCCGGTCGAGGCAAACTTGATGGGCTTCTCGACTACGGTCCGAATCGAAAGCGCCGCGCCGCCGCGGGTGTCGCCGTCGAGCTTGGTAAGCACCACGCCGTCGAAGTCGAGCTGCTCGTTGAACTCGTTGGCGGTGTTGACCGCGTCTTGGCCCGTCATGCTATCCACAACGAACAGGATTTCGTTGGGATCAACGGCCTCTTTGATGTCAGAGACCTCTTTCATCATGGCCTCGTCAACATGCATCCGGCCTGCCGTGTCGATGATAACGACATCGCGCGCTTTCTTCTTGGCGTGCGACACCGCTTCATCGGCCACGCGCACCGCATCCTGCACGATCTGGCCGTCTTCTTCGACCGAGTACACCGGCACGCTCACCTGGTCGGCCAGCGTGCGAAGCTGGTCTACAGCTGCCGGCCGGTAGACATCGGCAGCTGCCAAAAGCGGGGCGTGGCCCTTTGAACGCAAGTGGCGGGCGAGCTTTGCCACAAAAGTGGTCTTGCCCGAGCCTTGCAGTCCGGCCACCAGAATGACGGTGGGCGGGTGGTCGGCCATGTTAAGCCCGACGTGCTCGCCACCCAGAACGCGCGTGAGCTCGTCGTATACAATTTTGGTAAGCTGCTCGCCGGGCGTAACCGACTGCAGCACCTCGTCGCCGGTGGCTTTTTCCTTGACGCGATCGGTGATGTCGCGCGCCACCTTGTAATTGACGTCGGCATTGAGCAATGCGCGGCGAATCTCGCGCATCGTCTCAGCGATGTTTAGTTCGTTGATACGCCCTTGCCCTGTAACGGACTTCAGGGCGCTATCTAATTTGTCGGACAGACTTTCAAACATACGTCAGGACGCGGTCTGGGATACATTCGCAGGCCGAATGGAGCGAAGCCGAGTGGAGTGCGGTATGCGGTATTTCGCGTAGTTCAAGCGGCACCCGCTCCAGTATTGCAAGCATCGGATAAGAATGCGTTAGCGTTCTGCTTGTTCACGGCTACGCAGTAAATCAATCGTTTCCACCGCGTGGCGCAGGTGCGGGATCACAATGGAGCCGCCGACTACGAGCGCCACATTCAGCGCATCAAGCAGTTCCTCGTCGCTCCACCCTGCGTCTACGCACTGCTGCAGGTGGTAGTCGATGCAGTCGTTGCAGCGCAGTACCGCCGAGGCCACGAGCCCAAGCAGCTCTTTCGTGTCGCCAGACAGCGCGCCGTCGTCGTAAGCGGCATCGTCGAGCCGGAAAAAGCGTTTAATGCCCAAATGGTCAGTGCCCTCCAGAATCCGCTCATTCATGCGGTCGCGGTACGCATGAAACGCATCTAACCGGTTTGAAGAAGAACGGTCTGCATGAGATGCGAAGGGCGACTCGGCAGCATCCGGCGCGGGCGACGAAGACTCGGGGGGCGATGTTGCGGACATACAACCGGCAGCAGACAGATGAATAGCAGGAAAATAGGTAGACTCGTAACAAAAGAGGCAGCATAGACGTTTACTGGAGCCCGTGAAATTGTGATCTGAATGCTATGCCTACTGCCGCCAAAGATACGCTCCGCCAGCAGTTTGATGCGTACCGCCGTGCGCTTGGCCCCACAGCCCACAGTGCTCGAAGCCGGCGCATCTGCACTCGTGCGCAGGCTCACTCTGCACTCCACTGTGCTTCAACGGTACACGCCTACTGGCCGGCGCTCGACCGCGGCGAGGTGGATACGCGCCCGCTCATTGGATGGTGTCAGGCAGCGGGAAAAACCGTTGTGCTACCGGTTGTTACGAGCTTTGCGGCAAGTGCCCCGGCCATGGAGGCCCGCACGTTCACCCATACCGATGCGCTGGTTAAAAACCGATGGGGGCTGCACGAGCCCGTGCATGGCACCCGCGTTGCGCCCAGCGCTATCGACCTTGTGATCGTTCCGGCTTTTGGAGCCGATCGGCGCGGCCACCGCATCGGGCACGGAGGCGGTTTTTACGACCAGTTCCTGGCCTCGCTGAAGGCGACTACGCTTGCGCTTGCGTTTGACGCATGCCTGGTAGATGCCGTACCCACCGCTCCGCACGACGTGCCCGTGCAGTACGTCGTCACTGAAACCGAAACCGTTGGGCCACTTGCGCGCTCTACCCCAGGCTCGACGGCGGCGTAACCCGGTACGACCCGAGTTGTGCATAGACGCTATGTTTAACAGACTCTATCGTTGACACTCTCTCCTACGCCCATGTCTACTCGCGAACGCTCTCGACCTTCGTCCTCTTCTCGGTCTTCTCGGGCCTCCGGCCGTACGTCCGATGCGTCGTTCTCGCCGCTCGACGACGCCGAGCTCAACGACTTCACCGACGCGGAACTCGACCACCTGCTTGACTCCCCGGCCGGGAGCTCCCCAGACCGATTTGGGCGCATTGCCACGGCCACCGGCGTTGTCATGATGCTCGTGTTGGCACTCTACCTCATTGCCGAGTTTACGTCGATGGGATTCCTAAGCTCCAGCCTCGGCATCGGGCTGGTCGGAATGATGATGGCGATTATTGGATTCGGCGTGTTTTCGGGGCGCAAAAAGAAGCCAACGACAACCAGCAAGGACGCGTCTAAACGCGACGAGGCCTCGGTCGAAGAGCAGGTAGAGGCTAAGCTCCGCGAAGCCCGAGCTGCCCTCGACGCCGAGGAGGCCGACGCGTCGTCATCTTCAAGCGATTTGCGCCGCTCCATGAATAAGAAGCTCTTTGGCGTGTGTGCCGGACTTGCCGAGTACTTTGACATCGACATTACGCTGGTGCGTGCAGCGTTCCTGGTTGGCCTCGTCCTATCTGGCGGTCAGTTGATGCTGGTTTACTTCGGCCTCGCGTACATCATGCCAAAACCTGACGATGCGTAACGGACGCGCGTACCGCCTGCTGCTACCAGCGCCCAACCCGCGCCTCGCCCCATTTGGTCGCCTCGTTCCTTCATTTGCGTTCCTGTATGCCTATGCCTGCTCGCCTCTACCACCTGCTCGGCTTGACGCTCGTCGGCGTTCTGTTTTTTGCCCCCACGTCCTACGCCGTCGCGCCTGACGACCGGCCCGCAAGCAACGCCCCCGGCGCCTCCGAAGCAGTTCCCGAGTATGGAGAGGATGGCATGGTCGTGGCCGCCCACCCGGCGGCCGCCGAGGCGGGGCGCCAGATCTTGGAGCAAGGCGGCAACGCGGTGGATGCGTCGGTCGCGGTCGGATTCGCACTCGCGGTGGTGTACCCCCGGGCGGGCAACCTGGGCGGCGGCGGATTTCTTGTCCTGCGCCAGCCCGATGGCACCGCTACAACGATTGATCACCGCGAAACCGCCCCCGAAGCGGCTACCCCCGATGTGTATCTGGATGCCCGGGGCAACGCCGTCCCCAACCGGAGCCGCTCGGGCCACCTGGCTTCGGGCGTGCCCGGCACCGTCGATGGGCTCTTGCACGCGCTCGAAAATTATGGTACCCTCTCGCGCGCCGAGGTTATGGCCCCGGCTATCCAACTGGCCATTCATGGATTCGAGGTGCAGCCCAGCCAGGCCGAAGCGCTTAGTAACGCCCAGGATGACTTCAACGAATTTGTCAGCACGCGCCGCTACTTCGGATCGGAGAGCGATCATGGCGGACGCTACGAACCGGGCCAGATGCTCCGTCAGCCCGATCTGGCCAACGTGCTCATTCGCATCCGCGAGAACGGGCGCGATGGCTTTTACAAAGGCCCAACTGCCAACCTCATCGTATCCGAAATGCGACGCGGCGACGGGCTCATTACCCACGAGGATCTGGAATCGTACACCTCGGTCGAGCGCGAGCCTGTCGTATCCACCTACCGGGAGCACCGTGTACTCTCGATGGGGCCGCCCTCTTCCGGAGGTGTTGCACTGGCCCAGCTCTTGAACGCTGCCGAGATGCATGACGTGGCCGAACACGGGCTCAACGCCAGCACCACGATTCACACGCTGGGCGAGGCCATGCGCCGCGTCTACGCCGACCGTGCGGAGTGGATGGGCGATCCTGACTTTGCGGAGATGCCGCTCGACGGCCTTGCCGATCCTGACTATATGCGCACTCGCATGGCAAACGTGCAGCCCGACCGCATTACACCCACCGATTCGGTATCGCATGGCATGCCGCCCGGTGCCGAGTCGATGGAAACCACCCACTATTCGGTCGTGGATGCCGATGGCCAGGCCGTGAGCGTAACGACCACCATCAACAGTTCGTACGGATCGAACGTGGTGGTGGATGGCGCGGGGTTCTTTCTCAACAATGAGATGAATGACTTTAGCCTAAAGCCCGGCGTGCCTAACCAGTATGGGCTGGTCGGATCCGAACGCAATGCGGTGGCCCCGGAAAAGCGGATGCTGTCGTCGATGACTCCGACCATTGTGGAGGATCCGGACGGACGCCTGCGCCTGGTCATTGGCTCGCCGGGTGGCTCGACCATCATCACAACCGTGTTTCAGGTGATCATGAACGTGATTGACCACGAAATGGACATCGAGCAGGCGATTACGGCGCCACGGTTCCATCATCAGTGGAAGCCGGACACGATCTGGCTGGAGCGCCATGGCTTCCCCCAAGATGTGCAGGAAAACCTGGAGGCACGGGGCTGGCCGCTTAACGAGCGCAGCCGCTGGGGCCGTGCGCATGGCGTCCACATACGCTACGACGAGGACGGCACGCCCACCTACCATGGCAGCGCCGACCCGCGCCTGGAGGGCGTAGCCGTCGGGCTATAACAGAGCACCGCTTTCCATGATACGCTATACGACGATCCGCTGCACGGCATGATCGGCCTGCTGTGCCTCAACGGTCCACCTTGAGGGCTTTACGCACCAGCGCATCTGCCGAGTCGATGTCGGCGTTGTCGCGCAGCACTATGCGAATGGCGCGCTCGGCGTCGGCACGAGACAGCCCCAGCGATTCGAGGGCGGCCAGGGCATCGGCACGGGCAGCAGCCTTGGCATCCGACGAACCGGAAGACACAGCGCGGGAGCCGCCCAGATCCATCTCCGAGAGCGGATCGCGCAACTCTACGATGAGACGCTCAGCGGTCTTGCGCCCCACGCCCGAAATCTCCTTCAGGCGTGCGGTATCGCCGTTCAGCACATGGTCGCGCAGCGCACGCGGCGACATGGCCGAGAGCGCCGACAGCGCCAGGCTCGGCCCCACCCGCGATACGCCACGCATGGTGTTGAACAGCGTGCGCTCGACCTTGGTGGCAAAGCCATACAGCGAAATGTCGTCTTCGCGCACGTAGTGCACCGTGTACAGGTGCACCGACTCGCCCGTATCCGGCAGCTCCTGAAACGTGGAGCTTGGAATGGCAATGGCATAGCCGAGGCCATCCACATCCACCACCGCCTCCTCGGGCGTTTTTTCGACGAGCGTGCCCGAAACGTAGGTAATCATACCATCAGAGTAGCAACCAAATAGAAACGAACGCACCTGAACGAAGGCGCCGGCACCGCTACGCAGCCGGGGTGCGAGCAGCGGACTGCGCGGCCTCGCGGTCCCAGTTCATCACAATCGGGATGCGCCGGCCCATACCGAACGCCTTGTCGGTGACGCGGATGCCCGGAGGCGCCTGGCGCCGCTTGTACTCGTTCTGGTCGATCATACGCAGCACCTGATGCACCAGCTCGGGGTCATATCCGGTCTCGGCAATGATGGTGCCTGCCTCTTGCATCTCCTCAATGTAGCGTGTCAGAATGGTGTCGAGCACCGTGTACTCGGGGAGCGAGTCGGTGTCTTCCTGATCGGGACGCAGCTCAGCCGACGGCGGTTTGTCGATCGTGTTCTGGGGGATGCGATCGGTTCCGGCTTCGGCGTTGATGTAGTCGGCCAGCTCATAGACCTTCGTCTTCAAGACATCCGACAGCACCGCGACGCCGCCATTCGTATCCCCATAAAGCGTGACGTAGCCCACGGCCATCTCGCTCTTGTTACCGGTGGAGAGCAGCAGGTGCCCAAACTTGTTGGAGAGCGCCATCAGCGTAATGCCACGGCTGCGCGACTGGATGTTCTCCTCGGCCACACCGGGTTCGGTGCCGCGGAAGGCATCAGCAAGCATGCTGTCGAAGGCGTCGACGGCGGGCGCGATCGGGATCTCCTGAAACTCAATGCCCAGGTTCTTTGCAAGCTGCTCCGAATCGGTGATCGAGCCCTCTGAAGAAATCTCCGACGGCATGGTTACGCCGAGCACGCGGTCGGGACCAAGGGCTTCGGTGGCCAGCGCACACGTCACCGCCGAGTCGATGCCGCCTGACAGGCCCACGAGTGCCTTCTCAAAGATGCCCGTTTTCTCATAGTAGTCGCGGATGCCAAGCACCAGCGCATCATGCAGATCGGCAATATCGTTGCGAACGGGAGGCGCCATCGGGGCAAGCGCGTCCAGGTCGGCAACTACAAGGTCTTCCTTGAAGCGAGCTCCAGCGGCGGCGCACTCGCCTGAAGCGGTGTACACGCGGCTGTCGCCATCGAACACAATTTCGGTGTTGGCGCCCACCTGGTTCACAAATGCAAACGGCACGTTGTGCTGCGTGGCCGCACCCATCATGAGGTCCTCGCGCTCGTTTGCTTTCCCCATCGAGAAGGGGGAGGCGCTAATGTTGAGCAGCAGATCGGGGTCGTGCGCGGCGAGTTCGGACACAGGATCGCGCGTGTAACGTCGATGCGGATGGTCGGGCAGGCAGTTCCACATGTCCTCGCACACGTGCAGCCCAATGCGCATCCCGCGCCACGAGACGACCTGTGCCTCGGGGCCGGGCTCAAAGTGGCGGTCTTCGTCGAATACGTCGTAGGTAGGAAGCAGCGCCTTGCTGCGCACGGTGGCCTCCGATGCATCGCGCTCCAGCAGCAGCGCCGTGTTGTAAAGCGGACGGCCCTCGGGGTCGGGATTTGGTAGCGGAGCACCCACGATGACACCGATGCCTGCGGGGATCGTGCTTGCAAGCTCGGCAATGGCCTCTTGCACGGCCTCAATGAACAGCGGATTGCTCAACAGGTCTTGCGGCGGGTAGCCTGTGAGGCAGAGCTCCGGAAACGCGACCAGGTCGGCCCCCGCCTCGGCGGCCTGTTCGGTATACGACACAATGCGCTGGCAATTGCCGTCAAGGTCGCCAACGGTCGGATTGATTTGAGCAAGGGCAAGCGTCATGAACAGGTAAAGGATTCGTGAGCAGAAGAAAGCCCAATTGACATCAGAAGGTGCAACGCCATCGCCCGGTTGATACGTTCCGCAACCGAAGGCGGCACACCAAGGAAATCGCAGGGCGCAAGTTGGCGTGTCCGGTCTGGGTAGAGATTGGGCTACGGACGTACGGATTCAGATCGTGTTAGAGCGTCATTCGCAGTATGCGTAGCCACCCAGCGGTCGATGGGTTTCTGGATTCGGTTTACGATGGCGCTAACGACAAGTCCCCACACGCTTACGCCGGTTAGAAGAACAGGGGCAATGACCAGCAAGACCAGGCGCACATCGTTCGGGTCGCCCAGTTTTTCGGGGGTTGCAGTCGTCCAGAGTCCTAACTGAACGAATGCCATGTATCCCACAATAGCCCAGAAGAGCCACACAAGACGTTGACGGAGGGAGCGGGAGCGGCGCGTTCCGAAGAATGCCCTCCAGACGGCGTGGGCCGCCCACATGCCCAGCGCGGTGAGCAGCCACACGAGCACGGACGCAGCCTGAGAGAAAAACAAATATCTATCAAGCGTGAATGTAACCAGCGTATCGATAGCCCCCGTAACCATCTCTTCTTCGGCAGCCTGAAGTACCACGACATGACCTACTGCCATGGGCACGCGTGCAGCGTACAAAAGAGCATCCTGCAGAAAAGCAATTACGCCGCCGTATAGCGTAGGGAGCGTGAACGCAAACGCCAGAAACCACCCAACGAGCATGGGCACAAGCTGCGTCCAGCGCAGATAGTCTAAGCCGATTTTAGCAAGCGCGCCAATGAAATATACGGTGTCGTTTTGATTCAGTATCGCCATGTGGATTACGGGCCGCCGCCGCTGTCAACGGAATACACGGAAAGTAACCACACATGCGTAAAGGAGGTGGTGCAACCGGCCATTACGGCGAGTCGGAGGAGGAATCTTTTTGCGCGGGGGGAGGCGGGGGGGCCTCACCAAACCAGCGTGGCGGATCATAGCCCGAGCCGCCCAGCGGATGGCAGCGCCCAATGCGGTAGAGCGTAAGAATCAGTCCCTTCACCGCCCCATACTCACGCAGCGCCTGCTCGGCGTACGACGAACACGTTGGGTGGAAGCGGCAGGTGGGCGGCGTAAACGGCGAGATGGCGTTGCGGTAGAACCACAGCACGCCCAACAGCACGTAGCGGGGCAGCCGCCAGAGCCCACGTGCACAACGAAAAATGACGGTGCGTATTGTATTCATAGGGGATGCGTACGTCTGTCATTTCCATAGAGATTCGACGCATCTCCAATAGAACCAAAACCGGTCGTGTGCGCCACATATCAGTGCTGATGGAGACATCCGCACCGAAGTAGCGCTCCCAGTCTCCGGCTACCAGATGTTCTGGATGCATAGGCACCAATAAGCCACATTGAAGCATATACTGAAGCAGACCTGTAGTTTTTAGACAGACGGATTTGCCCCCGGCATTGGGCCCGGAAATGATTAATATGCGCTGATCTTTATTTAAGCTTATATTAAGGGGGATCACTTCCTTGTTTTGGGCTTTAAAAACCAGGTAAAGCAAGGGGTGAATAGCACTTTGCCAGGAAAAGCCTTGTTCATTGATTAGTTTAGGCTTCTCTGCATGGAGTTTTATGGCAAGTAAGGCCTTGCTGTGAATAGCATCCACTTTTCCAAGCCATTGGTAATCATCGATCAGTTCAAAAATCCAGGGGCGTAGCTTTCCGCTGTATTCGCCAAGGATGCGTTTGATCTCCTTCCGGTATGCATTGCCTAACTTTCGAATTTCATTATTCGCCTCAAAAGCGGCCTCAGGCTCCATATAAACGGTTTGTCCACTGGATGACTCATCATGTATAAACCCTTTAAGCTTGCGTTTTTGGGAGGCGAATACAGGGATTACCAGGCGGCCGTTACGTACGGTAATTTCTGCTTCATTCCCCACCCAACCGGATTTTTTGGCTTGGGTAAGGGTTTGCTGAATTTTTGAGTAAAGCCCTTTTTCCAGGGTCTTGATCTTTCGTGTTATATCTTCAAGTGCAGCAGAAGCATCAGGCCGTATTTCCCCTTTATTGTCAATAATACCATCCGCCTGTTCCGTGAATTCCTGCCAGCTTGTTTTCCCTTTGGCTAAAGCAATGAGCTCATCATACTGTTCCGGGTCCAGATCCTTCAGGTAGGCTTTAACAGATTCCATAACCTTTAATGAACAGTTTAGATCATGGAGATCGTCCTGTGCTATTATGGCCCCCTCTGTTGATAATAGCCTAAGCCTGTGGCGCATGTCTTTATAATCATGGGTGGGAAAAGAAGGCGCAAACCGAATTAATTGCATGAATTGATACACCTGCTCAAGGTTTTTGCCGATAGTCGTAAAGTCACTGCTGAAAGATATCTGCTCAATCCAATCTTGTCCCATTGGACTTATACAATGCTCATGAAGGATCTTGCGAATTTGATCAAATCCTATTTTCTCTTCAAAATTTTCAGGGTATACCATTGTTATTCAATCATAAAAAATTCAAACAGTTATACCCTGCAAAAGTATAACAGATTATGCATTTCGAGGAGTCGTTTGTGGTTTTTTCAACAAACTCACCTGTATTACGTTTGCTCAGATGCAAGCTATCGAAAGCCGCAGACATCATATAGGGTTCGGACCAAAAAGCCGTTGAAAATCAAGTTTATCCTTTTTAGATCGGAATCATACAGGCTAAGGCATTCGATGTTTTTTTAATATATCACCGGCATGCATCAGCAGGTCGACATACTGTGCTCTTTTATAGATTTTATAATCTTTCTGTCCAGGAAACGAGAAAACAAGCGTATCAATGCAGCAAAAACCAGTCACGGTTTGTATCCCAACAGGGAAAGGCAAAATGCACCCTTCCAAA
>NZ_JAWOAR010000269.1:0-5817 GCF_046498435.1 Longimonas sp.
CATGAGACGATTTGTTTTGAGACGTCTTCTGAGACGGCGGGGCAGGGAGCGGGCGGGGGATACACCTATCATATGGGGGTCATGTGGTGGTGGGGGCGACAGCGGGGGGCGGTTTCAGAACCGACCGGTTTTGATACGTACAGAGAAGACATGAGGCTCCACGTCCCCTCCGTCAGTCGCCTCCGCCACAGGCCCGAACTGCTACCGGCATGCAGGCCGGCGCACAGGGGGCGTTCAACGCGCCGGAAAAAATGCTGGATACAGGGTTCTTATTTGTAAATAACGTGTGTAATAACCGATGGTTGGGCCCATTTAACGTGCGCAAACAGAGGGTAGGCCCCGGTGGCCTCATCCGAGCCGCGGTCCCACCTCATCCACAAGCATATAAGCAAGCCAATTCATATCTTACAAAACATACCATCAATATCTGACAGGCTATTGATAGGTGCAGCTCACATGTGATGTCAGTATGTAACGTCAGCATGTGCCAAAGCGCAGCTGGTCTGCTGCCCCCACCCGTTGCCCCAACGCTTGTATATCCTGCTTTTATGTCTTGCTCTCACCGTCTGCTTTCGGGTTACATGTGGGACCCGCTCCGTGTCCAGATTCGCTGGCGTGCTCTGCTGGTGGTCGTCCTTCTTGTCGGATGGGGGACCGCCGCGTCCCTGACCCATGCGCAAATCTACGTCGATGCCGAGGCCAACGCGGGTGGAGACGGCGCCAGTTGGAGCACGGCCTACACCGATCTGCAAGACGCGCTGAGCGATGCCGGAAGCACCGACGAGATCTGGATCGCCGAAGGCACCTACACGCCCAGCAGGCCGCTCGATGCCGGAGATGCGCGCACGGCGACGTTTGAGATCACCGGCGCCCAGGATGGCCTTCAGATCTACGGCGGCTTTGCAGGCACGGAGACCACTCGAAGCGAGCGCGACCCCGCGGCCAACGAAACGATCCTATCGGGCGACATCGGCACCATAGGCAACGCCTCGGACAATGCCTACCACGTGCTTGTTTTCAATGGCGGCAATAGCGTTGGTGCCAGCGTGAGTGCAAACCTCACGACGGGCACGGTGCTGGATGGGATGACCGTCACCGGTGGGAACGCCAACGGTAACGGCTCTTCCAGTAGTGGAGGGGGACTTTACTGCGATGGAGCGGGCACCGGCAACGCGTGTAGCCCGGCGCTTACCGGGCTCACCTTCACGGGGAACGCCGCAGAATACGGCGGGGCGATCTACAACAATGGGGGTCTTGGAGAGAGCAGCCCGCAGATTACGAACGTGGTCTTTACCGGCAACACTGCGGTCCAACAAGGCGGTGCGATCTTCAACAATGCCCGCAATGGCGGCACGAGCAGCCCGCAGATCACCAGCTCCACCTTCACCGGCAACGCTGCAAGCTTCGACGGCGGGGCGATCTACAATGATGGCTCCGATGGCGGCACGAGCAGCCCGCAGGTTACGAACACCATCCTGTGGGGGAATGACGCCTTCATCATGGGCGACGAGATCTATAACGATGCGGCGACGCTCACCCTTGCGCATACGCTCATTGAGGGCGGGCTCGCGGGCATCAGCGAAAACAACGGCTCCTCGACGACCGACGGCGGCAGCAACCTCGACGCCGACCCGCTCTTTGTGGATGCTAACACTCCGGCCGGGGAGGACGGCATTCCCGGCACCGCCGACGACGGCTTGCGCTTCGAACTGGGGAGCCCCGTGCTCAACGCTGGCGACAACAGCGCGATTCCAGCCGGCATCACCACCGACTTGATTGGGGAGGATCGGATTCAGGGCGGCACGGTCAGTCTCGGGGCCTACGAGCGCGGTAACTTCACCGAGGGCCCGCTCTTCTTTGTGAATGGAAGTGCCTCCGGCGACGGATCCTCATTTGCGAATGGACTTTCAGATCTGCAATACGCACTGGATGTCGCTACGGGCAGTGACGTGATTCTCATTGCCGCAGGCACCTACCTGCCCAGCCGCGAGCTCAGCGCCGGGGATGCCCGCACGGCTACGTTTGAGGTCACCGGCGAACAGGACGGCCTTCGGATTTACGGCGGCTGGAGTGGGAGTGAGACGTTTAGCGACGTGTCGGAGGTCGAAGCGGCGCTGGACAGTCGCGATCTGGTAGCCCACGAGACGATTCTCTCGGGCGACCTGAACGGCGACGACGAAACGGGAGGCGACAATAGTGAAAATGCCTATCGTGTGCTCGTCTTGAACGGCGGCGATGCGATTGGCGGCAACGTGAGTGCAAACATCACCCCGGGCACGGTGCTGGATGGTCTCACCATCACCGGCGGGAACGCCAACAGCAACAGCTTTCCCAATAACGCAGGAGGGGGACTTTTCTGCGACGGCGCAGGAAGCGGCAACGCGTGCAGCCCGTCGCTTAGCGGGCTCACCTTCACCGGCAACATCGCTACTGACGGTGGGGCGATCTACAACAATGCCCGCAATGGCGGCACGAGCAGCCCGCAGATCACCAGCTCCACCTTCACCGGCAACGCTGCGCCATACGGTGGGGCGATCTCCAACAATGCCCGCAATGGCGGCACGAGCAGCCCGGTGGTTACGAACGCGACCTTCACCGGCAACGCCGCAGAATACGGCGGGGCGATCTTCAACGATGCCCGCAATGGCGGCAGCACGAGCAGCCCGCAGATTACGAACGCGACCTTCACCGGCAACACCGCAGGCAACGCCGGCGGGGCGATCTACAACAGGGCCTTCAGTGGCACGAGCAGCCCGCAGATTACGAACGTGGTCTTTACCGGCAACACTGCAGGATTCTTCGGCGGCGGGGCGATCTACAACTATGGAACCTTTGGCACGAGCAGCCCACAGATTACGAACACGATCCTATGGGGGAATGACGCCCCCGATGGCAACGAGATCTACAACCGAGGAGCCACGCCCACCCTCGCGCACACGCTCATAGAGGGCGGGCTCGCGGGCATCAGCGAAAATGATGGCTCCTCGACGACCGACGGCGGAAACAACCTCGACGCCGACCCGCTCTTCGTGGATGCTAACACTCCGGCCGGGGAGGACGGCATTCCCGGCACCGCCGACGACGGCCTCCGCCTTCAGGGCAGCTCACCGGCCCTCAACGCAGGCAACAACAGTGCCATTCCTGCAGGGATCGACACCGACCTGCTGGGCGAAGCCCGCATCCAGGACGGTACGGTCAGTCTTGGTGCCTATGAGCAAGAGGTGATCGTGGCTCGTCTCCGCCTGATGTCGCATTCTACGGTAGAAATAAGCACAACTGAGCTTGTCAATCTGGGGGGCGCGGGCGTGACCGGGGCCACCGTCGACCTGGGGCTGCCTGCGGGGGTGTCTGCTACAGCGATCTCAGGCGATGGAAGTGTCAGCGAGAGCACTTGGACGGTCGACGTCCCGGCACAAAGCACGGCCACGGTGCGGGTGGCCTACGAGCGCGATGCCTCCGCCGCCCCGGGTCTGCTCGACCTAACCGCCACGCTTGACACCGATAGCTACACGATTGATGGAGGGGCCAAGGATGCAACCCAGTCGGATGACGCCACCGCTGATTGGGCCCTGCTGGAAGCGCCGTACGGCTCCGGCACCGCCCTCGCCTTCGACGGCAGCGCGGACTACCTACGCATGGACGGCTCGGCGGAAGATGTGGACCTGGTTGGCGCCAGCTTTACCGTCGAAGCCTGGATTCAGGTCGATGACCTCACCGGCGATAATCCGATTCTGGGCCATGGGGATTCCAGCCCCGGAGATTCCAGCCCCGGAGATTCCAGCTCCGGAACGAACCAGGTGCTGTATCTGACGACGCGGGGCACCACGCTGCACATGGGGTTCTTCAATAACGACCTGGGAGGCAGCGCATCACTGGAGGAAGGGCGCTGGCACCACGCCGCGTTTGTCTATGACGCCGCCAATGGGGAGCAGCGCATCTACCTCGACGGCGCACTGGATGGGACTCGTAGTGCAAATGCGTTTGCGGGAGGCCAGAGCGACCCGCTGCAGATCGGGCGGTGGGGCGGCAGTCGCTACCTCGATGGCGCACTCGACGAGTTGCGCATCTGGACCGAGGCGCGCACTGAAGCCGACATTCAGGCGACGATGCACCAAACCCTCCCGACTGATACGCCGGAACTGGTCGCTTCATACCGCTTCGATGCGGCGCAGACGAGCCAGCGCCTCGACGACAGCCACAGCGGCCCCACCGCGTATGATCTGACCGGCGGACGCGACGCCGCGTTTACAGGTGATCCGCAGTGGACCGCCAGCGGCGCGCCGCTCGGGCAAGAAAGCGTCGTGGTGGCCCCAGCAACCGAAGGAACTATCGGAACCAATGGGCAAGCCCTCACCGCGACGGTAACGAGCACCACGGGGCGCTTTACGCTCTACCGCTACGGCGATGCCACTGCCGAGGTCTTCGATGGGGACGCCTTACCGGGAGGAAAAACCCAGCGGACGAATCTCGTGTGGGGCGCAGTGCCGGGCAACGCAGACGCCAGCAACACGGCAGCGGCAGACCTGACCCTCAGCTATGGCGACGTAACCGTCCCCAACCCTGGCGCGGTGGGGCTCGCAAGGCGCCCGGGTCCAGCCCAGCCGTGGACCGCCCGCGCAGAAGAACCCGCCAGCGAGACATTCACGATCACCGGCCAGGCCACCCCTCAGGAGGTTGCGCTCTACGACAACGAGGGAATCATTTTGTATGTGGATGCAGAGGCGTCCGGAGGGGGAACCGGTACTTCGTGGACAGACGCCTTTACGGACCTGCAAGAGGCCCTGGACGCAGCCTTTAATCGCGACGTGATTCTCATTGCAGCAGGCACCTACCTGCCTAGCCGCGAGCTCAGCGCCGGGGATGCCCGCTCGGCCACCTTTGAGGTGACCGGCGCACAGGACGGACTCAAAATCTACGGCGGCTGGAGCGGCAGCGAAACGTTTGCCGACGTTTCGGAGGTAGAAGCGGCGCTGGACAGCCGAGACTTCTCCGCCCACGAGACGACTCTTTCCGGCGACATCGGCACCACAGGCAATGCCTCGGACAATGCCTACCACGTGCTTGTTTTCAATGGCGGCAATGCGGTTGGTGCAGATACGGCCACAAACCTCACGACGGGCACGGTGCTGGATGGGGTGACCGTCACCGGCGGGCACGCCAACGGCAACTTTCCCAATAATGCGGGAGGAGGGCTTTTCTGCGACGGCCTGGGCGCCGGCAACGCATGTAGCCCGTCGCTTAGCGGGCTCACCTTCACCGGCAACATCGCTACTGCCGGCGGGGCGATGGTAAACTGGGGTGGCGATGGCGGAGAGAGCAGCCCGCAGATTACGAACGTGGTCTTCACCGGCAACACCGCAGGCAACGCCGGCGGGGCGATCTACAATGTTGGCCGCAACGGCACGAGCAGCCCGGTGGTTACCAACGCGACCTTCACCGGGAACACTGCAGGGAACTTCGGCGGCGGGGCGATCAACAACAATGGCTCCGATGGCGGCACGAGCAGCCCGGTGATTACGAACACGATCCTATGGGGGAATGACGCCCCCGATGGCAACGAGATCTACAACGGAGACGCCACGCCCACCCTCGCGCACACGCTCATCGAGGGCGGCCTCGCAGGCATCAGCGAAAACAGCGGCTCCTCGACCACCGACGGCGGCAGCAACCTCGACGCCGACCCGCTCTTTGTGGATGCTAACACTCCGGCCGGGGAGGACGGCATTCCGGCACCGCCGACGACGGCTTGCGCCTTGAACCGGGCAGCCCTGCGCTCAACGCTGGCGACAACAGCGCGATTCCAGCCGGCATCACCAC
>NZ_JAWOAR010000324.1:0-13615 GCF_046498435.1 Longimonas sp.
GTGTGGGGTGTGTCGAACAGGGTGGAGAAGGGAAACGTGTGGCCGTGCGTATGTGCTGTAACGACGACCACACGCCCCCTAAGGTAGGAAGTAACGCCGAAAATCGCAATGCAGAACAGCGAGGTGGAAGCGCTTCTGTTATCAAGTTCACAGCGGAAGGCATGAGTCCCCGTGTGCTTCACTGTGTAGCCCCTGTGGGCCGTTGGTGCCTGGCATCGCACCATGAATTGCAGGAACGGAACGGCGGATGCAGCGGTACGCGTGTACTAAGATTCGGCGCTTACCCTCAATATATGTAGTAGAGGCTGGAAGCGCTTTCACCCGTTCGCCTCCCTTGTTCATTGCTGCCGCTATTCCTATGTCTACATCCACCACCGCCCCCGCCTCCGAATCGGCTAAGACTACGCCAGAGGACTTCCTGCCCATTCAAGGCACCGATTATGTCGAGTACTACGTGGGCAACGCCCGGCAGGCGGCGTTTCACTACGCCTACCTGTTCGGGTTTGAGATCGTGGGCTATCGCGGCCCCGAAACCGGACACCGCGAAGCGACCAGCTATCTGCTTCAGCAGAACAAAATCCGCTTTGTGCTGACCACCGCGCTCTCGCCCGACTCGTTCATCGCCAAGCATGTACATAAGCATGGCGACGGCGTGCGCGACATTGCGCTCTGGGTCGACGACGCCGCCAACGCTTACGAAGAAGCCACCTCGCGCGGTGCAGTGCCGGTGCAAGAGCCTGAGACACTCTCCGACGACGACGGCACGGTGGTGCGCTCTGCCATCGGCACGTATGGCGATACGATCCACTCCTTCATCGAGCGGGATGCGTACGATGGCCTCTTCCTGCCGGGGTTTGAGCGGTGGGAGAATCCCGATTGGGAGCATCCCGGCACGGTCGGACTGAAGTACGTCGATCACTGCGTCGGCAACGTCCATCGCGGCGATATGGACAAGTACGTGCAGTACTACGCCGATACGATGGGCTTCTACAACATGCTTCAGTTCACCGACAAAGACATCTCGACAGAGTATTCCGCCCTGATGTCGAAGGTGATGGCTAACGGCAATGAGCGGATTAAATTTCCGATTAACGAGCCGGCCGACGGCAAAAAGAAGAGCCAGATTGAGGAGTATCTGGAGTTCTACAACGGCGCGGGTGTACAACACGTGGCTATTGCCACCGACGACATTATCAGTACGGTGTCGGAGCTGCGGCGGCGCGGCGTGCAGTTCCTCGACATCCCCGATAACTACTACGACAAGGAGGTGCTCAGCGAACGCGTCGGTGAGATCGACGAGCAGGTCGATCAGCTACAGGCGCTCGACATCCTCGTAGACCGCGACCCCGAAGGCTACCTGCTCCAGATCTTCACCAAGCCGATACAAGACCGCCCTACCATGTTCTACGAGATCATCCAGCGCAAGGGGGCCCGCACCTTTGGCGAAGGCAACTTCAAGGCGCTCTTCGAAGCGATTGAGCGCGAGCAAGATCGCCGAGGCAACCTATAAGTCGGCTCCGTATGGCGGCCCCGAATCCAAAATCCTCCAATCCAAAATCCAAAATCACTATGCCCCACTACACGCGCATGGGCGAAGTGCCCGACAAGCGCCACGTCCAGTTTCGCCGCCCCGATGGCGAGCTCTACACCGAAGAGGTCATTGGCGCGGAAGGCTTCAGCGGCATCTCGTCGATTGCCTATCACATCCACCCGCCTACGCTGGTGGAGAAGGTAGACGACCCCGTTGAGTACGGCATTACGTACGCCGACGATGAGGCGCTGAAGCATCGCCACATTGAAGGCTTCAACCTAAAGCCCGGCGGCGACTGGCTCTCGGGGCGCACGTACATCATGGGCAACCAGGATGTGCAGCTTGCGCTCTGCCGCCCTACCGATGCGATGGAGGGCTACTTCTACCGCAACGCCGCCGCCGATGAACTTGTGTACGTGCACGAGGGCGCCGGTACGCTCGAAACGCCGCTCGGCACTGTGGACTTCACCGATGGCGATTACGTGCATGTGCCGCGCACGCTGGCGCATCGATGGTCGTTTGAGAACGACGTACAGCCGCGCCTGCTCGTTATCGAGTCGAACTCGGGCGTGCAGTTTCCGAGCAAGTACATGAACGAGTTCGGTCAACTCTTAGAGCGCAGCCCCTTTCACGAGCGCGATGTACGTCCGCCCACGCAACTCAACGTGATCGACGAGGAGGGCCCATTCGAGCTGCGCATCAAGAAAGGCAGCAGAGTACATTCGTACTGGATGCGCTACCACCCGTTCGACGTGGTGGGCTGGGATGGCTACATGTATCCGTATGCCATCTCCATTCACGACTTTGAGCCGATCACTGGGCGCATCCATCAGCCGCCGCCGGTACACCAGATGTTCGAGGCGCGCAACTTCGTGGTGTGCTCGTTTGTGCCGCGCCTGTTCGACTACCATCCCAAGTCGATCCCGGCCCCGTACAACCACTCGAACATCGACTCGGACGAGGTGCTGTTCTATGCCGAAGGCGACTTCATGAGCCGCAAAGGCATCTCGCGTGGGTCGTTCTCGCTGCATCCGGGTGGTATTCCGCATGGGCCGCATCCGGGCTCGACCGAGGCCTCCATCGGAAAAGAGGGCACCGAAGAACTAGCCGTGATGGTGGATACGTTCCGTCCGCTCAAGCTCACGCAGGCGGCACTCGACCTCGAAGACACTGGCTACATGGATTCCTGGAAGCCGGAACTGCACGCCGGCGGCAACGGCCAGGCGCGTACACAAGAACCAGCGCAGCCATAGCTCTGCGTTGCCCAGCAAGCCATACGATCACGAGCCCCGGGGCATGAACCGGGGCTCTTTTTTTGAGACCAGATGCGCCACCACGCCGCTTCCTAATTTTTGTGGATACGCCGTGTAGCGCCAGGGGGCCGGTGGATGTCGTCAGACTCCGCGGGGTTGTGCTTCATCCGCGGGCACCGGTCCCAGGCGCAGCAATTAGATGTCCTCTGTTGTTTATACGCATCCAAGCGGGCGAGGCGAACGTCTTTGCGAATCTCCTTGCGAGAAAGAACGTCTGTATAGCACAACACTCCCCCCTTCCATCCCTCCATACTTCCATCCCTCCACCCGTCCACCCTTTCCCCATGCACGTCAACAATGTACGTCGTCCACCGGCTGTGAATGCCGCGCAAATGTGAGCGGGTGCGATGCGGATACACACGTCTGAGGCCGTATTCATCCGGGATTAACCGCTGCGGCGCTTGCCCATGCGGGGGGACTTCCCTACTTTGCGTTGCAGGTCAGCCCCTACCGCTGTGCCTGTCCGTGTTTCCCTTACCCATTTGTGTGCATTCATGGCTCTTGCTTCGGTCACTTTTTTCGCGCTTGCCCTAATCGCCATCGCGTCGGCGGTGGGCGTGCTCATTGCGCGGAGTCCGATTTACAGTGCGTTGTCGCTGGTGCTAAACCTGCTTTGTGTAGCAGGATTGTACCTCACCATGAATGCTTCGTTTATCGGCGTCATCCAGATTCTGGTGTACGCCGGGGCGATCATGGTGCTGGTGCTCTTTGTGATTATGCTTCTCAACTTAGACGCCTTGCCCAGTCCCAGCGATATTGGATGGACCCCTATTCTCGGATTTGTCGTGGGGGTCGGGCTGCTCGCGCAGTTGCTCTACGTAACCTTAGCCGGTCTGGGCATCTCCTTAGAACCCACCGAGCCGGTCACGACGGCCATGACGGTAGAGAATGGCTCCGCCGATACGTTGGGACGCATGCTGTTTACGGAATATGCGCTGCATCTGCAAGTGGCGGCGATTCTGCTGCTGGCGGCCACCATCGGAGCCGTTATGCTGGCGCAGCGTCGCTTTGCGTAATCCGTCCTGGATGATGGTCTTCCACGGCGCATAAGGGATGCGCTGCTTCTGTGTCTTTTACTCATGCTTCCGCCTGCCTTGCTATGGAAGTTGCTCTCGACTGGTATCTGGCGCTTAGCGCCGTCATGTTCACCATTGGCGTGTGTGGCGTGCTGCTCAAGCGCAACGCCATCGTGCTCCTGATGTGTGTCGAACTGATGCTAAACTCGGCAAACGTAGCCCTGGTTGGCTTCAGCCAGGCGCTCGCCGATCCCACTGGGCAGATCCTGGTGTTTTTCTCGATTGCTGTGGCCGCTGCTGAAGCCGCTGTAGGCCTGGCCATCGTGATTGCGATCTTCCGCAACAAGCGCACGGTCAATATCAACGACATCCACCTGTTCAAGCACTAAGCCCAGCGCGAAACGGCTGGGGCCGCGCCCCGGCCTGTGCTGCTTGCTTCGCCTCCACCTGACGTTGTCTGACGCCTCCGAGCATGGATTCTGAACTGCTGGTACGACTTATTCTTCTGCTTCCCCTGGCAGGTGCACTATTCAGCGGGGTGCTGCCGCTGTTTCTGCCGCAGCTTCGCACCAGCGAGGGGCTGATTGGCACCGTAAGCACTGCCGCGGTGGCCCTTCCGTTTGTATTTGCGGTGTACCTCTTTGCCACCTTTTCAGGAGATCCGATCATCACCTCCTACTTTACGTGGATGGCGGCGGGCGATCTGTCGATTGACTTTGCCTACCGCATCGACGAACTCTCGCTCATCATGCTGCTGGTGGTCACTGGCGTGGGCAGTGTGATTCACTGGTACTCAACCGGCTACATGCATGGGGATTCGGGGTTCTGGCGCTTCTTTGCGTATCTGAACCTCTTCATCTTCGCGATGCTTAACCTCATCCTGGCCAACAACTTGCCGGTGCTCTTCCTGGGATGGGAAGGCGTGGGGCTCTGCTCGTATCTGCTCATCGGGTTCTGGTACACCGACCTCAGCAACAGCGCCGCCGCCAACAAGGCGTTCATCGTAAATCGCGTGGGCGACTTTGCCTTCCTCCTCGCCATGTTCTTCCTCTTCCGCGAGGTGGGCGCGCTCGACTTTGGTACGCTCCTCGCCGAAGGGCCCGGCATTGATACCACCCTGCTCGGATTCATCGTCCTGCTGCTCTTTATTGGAGCCACTGGCAAAAGCGCACAGCTCCCGCTCTTCGTGTGGCTGCCGGATGCCATGGCCGGACCCACACCGGTGTCGGCGCTCATCCACGCCGCTACGATGGTGACGAGCGGACTCTACCTGCTTGCCCGTCTCTCGCCGATGGTGCTGGAGGTGCCGCACATCATGGTGATCATCGGCATTGTAGGCGCCCTCACTGCGCTTATGGCTGCTACCGTTGCCATCACCCAGAACGACATCAAGAAGGTGCTCGCGTATTCGACTGTCTCGCAACTTGGCTTCATGTTCATGGCTGCCGGGGTGGGCGCCTTCTTCGTTGCCATCTTCCACGTCGTAACGCACGCCTTCTTTAAGGGCTGCCTCTTCCTCTGCTCCGGCAGCGTCATCCACTCGATGGAGCATGTGGAGCACGACCTGGAGGCGAAAGGCCACAACATGGAGGGCTTCGACCCGCAGGACATGCGCACCATGGGCGGACTCAAAGACTACATGCCCTCCACACGGTGGACCTATCTCATCTCTACGCTGGCAATTGCCGGCATTCCGTTGCTGGCAGGCTTCTTCTCGAAAGATGAGATTCTGTTCAAGTCGTTTGAGCTGGGCTACAGCGGCGCGTTCTACGGATACGTGGTCTGGGGCATTGCGGTGGTTACGGCGCTGCTGACCGCGTTCTACATGCTGCGCTCCTACATGCTTACTTTTGAAGGCGAACCGCGCTGGCCCGATGCCGACACCGTGCACCCGCACGAGTCGCCCGCATCGATGACGATTCCCCTCTGGATTCTGGCGGGGCTCTCCATTGTGGGCGGATACATCGGGCTTCCAGCCGTTATTCAAGGCGGCGATCTGAACTGGATTCACCACTTTCTGGGCGAGCCGTACGGCGGCCCCGTCCACGAAATAAAGGAGCTGGCCAAGGTGCCGCTGGCCCTGAAATGGGGCCTAGTCGGATTCGGATCGCTGATTGCTATCGTTGGGGCCTATGCCGGATACCGCGCCTATCGTCCGGGCCAGGCGATGGCCTACGACACTACGCTGCAAAACCGGCTGGGCGGCCTCTACACGTTCTGGGATGCCAAATACCACATCGACGACTTCTACAACGAAGTGATTGTGGGCGGCTTGATGAACATCTCAAATCGTGTGCTGCAACCGATGGATGCCTCGCTCATTGACGGCGTGGTAAACGGCGTGGCTTCGCTGTCGCAATCGCTAAGCAATGGCGTAAGCCGCATCCAGACCGGTCTCATTCAGAATTATGCTCTCATGCTTGTGCTGGGCGTGGTACTCGTGCTCGGACTCATTGTGTTTGGCGCATAGCCACGCTGGCGCAGCGCCGATACTGCGCATCCCTCTGCATCTTGTTTACTTTCACGGCTTAACGTAGCGGAATACATGGACTTTGCCGCGCTCACATCGCTGGTCATCTTTCTGCCGCTCCTGGGGGCACTGGCGCTCCTGGCGCTGCCCTCGCCCGAGTCCATTAAGTGGACGGCGCTGGGCACCACCGTGCTTACGTTTGTGGCATCCATCGGGCTATTCATGGGCTACGACCCGGCGGTGAGCACTGCCGAGATGCCCCAGATGGCCCATGTAGTCGGGGGCTGGTTCCCCGAGGGCGTGGATGTGAAGTACTTCGTTGGCATTGACGGGCTGAACATCCTGCTGGTGCTGCTGACCACGCTTTTGGGGCCGATTGTGGTGCTGTCGTCGTGGTTCTACATCGAACACAGCCACAAAGGCTACTACGCGCTCCTCTTGCTGCTGCAAACCGGCGTGACGGGCGTGTTCATGGCGTTCGACCTGGTGCTCTTCTACGTCTTCTTCGAGCTTACGCTCATCCCGATGTACTTTATCATCGGCATCTGGGGCGGCGAGGATCGCATCTACGCCGCCATCAAGTTTGTGCTCTACACGCTGGTCGGCTCTCTGCTGATGCTGGCAGGCGTGCTCTTTCTCGGATACGCAGCCGGATCGGCACAGGGCATTGGCTTTACAACCGACTGGTACAACCTCATTGACTACACCATTCCGCTGGGCACGCAAACCTGGCTCTTCTTTGTGTTCGCGCTCGCCTTTGCGATTAAGGTGCCGCTCTTTCCGCTGCACACCTGGCTGCCCGATGCCCACGTGCAAGCGCCCACCGGCGGCTCCGTTATTCTGGCCGGTGTACTGCTGAAAATGGGCACGTACGGACTTCTCCGCTTCTGCCTACCGTTCTTCCCGAATGCCGCCCAAAGCGCGGCAGTACTCATCGCCGTGCTGGCGGTTATCGGCATCATCTATGGCGCGCTTCTGGCCCGGGTACAGCCCGATGCCAAGAAGCTCGTGGCCTACTCGTCGGTGAGTCACCTGGGCTTTGTGGTGCTGGGTATCTTTGCGTTTACGACGGAAGCGATGCAGGGCGCCGTCATTCAGATGATTAACCACGGCATCTCCACGGGCGCGCTCTTTCTGCTGGTGGGCATGCTCTACGAGCGACGGCATACGCGCCTGATGAGCGATTACGGCGGGCTCGCGAGCTCGGTGCCGGTGCTGACGACCTTCATGATTCTGTCGGTGCTGGCCTCTGCTGGACTTCCCGGGCTAAACGGATTTGTGGGTGAGTTCATGATTCTGTTGGGCTCCTTCAAGAGCACCGTGCTCGACAGTCCCATGCTCATTGCGCTGGCTACCTCGGGCGTTATTCTGGCCGCAGTCTACCTGCTGCACATGGTGTACAACACCTTCTTCGGCGAACTGACGCACACCGAGAACGCCGAAATGACCGACATGACCATGCGCGAGTTTGTGCTCATGGCGCCGCTCGCTATCCTCATGCTGGTGATGGGCTTCTACCCGCAGCCCTTCTTGAACCAGACAGCGCCCACGACCGACTTCTTGCTCGAAACGATTGAAGCGAAACACATTGCCGCGATCGAAGCCGAGCACGAGGCTACAGCATCGGCTCCTGCTGTCCCGTCAGCGGATACAGAGGCCGCGCCGGCTCCGCTGTTCGAAACGACGCCTGCTGCGCTTCGCCTTCATGCTGGATCTTCGCCGACTCGCTAACTGACACGCTCCCTCGCTATGGCTAACCGCACTCCGCTCTCTCGCACTGACATCGACGCTGCCCTCGACGATATGGAGGGCTGGACGTTTGAAGACGATACCATCACCAAGGCGTACACCTGCGCCGATTTTCAGGAGGCTGTGGCCTTTATCGTACGCATCGGGTTTCACGCTGAAGAACTGGCGCATCACCCCGAACTCTTCAACGTGTACAACAGCGTTGACATTACGCTGACGACCCACGACGCTGGCGACAAGGTCACCGAGACCGACATCGAACTGGCGCGCCGCATCGACGACGTAGCGCCTGCCGCCTAACAAATGCGGCCAGTGCTACTTTTAAACGTCACGATCGAGCCGCGCGCCGCTCTCTATCAGTACACTCCTTTACCGAATCAACAGTATGGATCTTTCGGGCGCATTTTCTGCGATGTGGGCCGATCTGCCCGCTATCTTCTCGATGATGATCGTCGGGTTCGCTGGGCTGGTTGTGGTCTTGATGGAAGCCTTCAAGAACCAAGACCCGCGTATTCCATGGCTCACCGGCGGTGCCTTTGGGCTGGCGATCCTCTGGGAACTCACGCAGCTTGGCACGTCTCCTGAAACCGCCTTCTTTGAGCAGGTGCGCACCGGGGGCTATGCCGCCTACATCAATTTGCTGATTCTGGGGGCGGGTTTCTTTACCACGCTTATTTCGCCGCCGTATCTGCGCCGCCTCAACCGCAACTTTGGGGAGGTGTATGCCTTGCTCCTGTTCGCCACCGTGGGCATGATTATGCTCGGTACCTCGAACACACTCATTTCGGTATTCGTGGGGCTGGAAACGATGTCCATCTGCCTCTACATTATGGCCGGGTTGCTCCGCGACGATGAGGGCGGCATTGAGAGTGGATTCAAGTACTTTTTGCTGGGTGCTTTTTCCGCTGGCTTTCTGCTCTATGGCATTGCGCTGATGTACGGCACCACCGGCACGATGTATCTGCCCGAAATGGCAGGGGCCTTCTCAGATGGCGCCCCGCTGCTCTTCTGGGCGGGCGTCGGGCTCGTCATTGTCGGGTTCGGCTTTAAGGTGAGTGCGGCGCCCTTCCACATGTGGACCCCCGACGTGTACCAGGGCGCGCCCACCACGCTCACCGGCTACATGTCGACGGCCTCGAAGGCGTCGGCGTTTGCGGCGCTCATTCTCATCCTCTTCTTTGCCTTGCCCTCGGCCCAGGCCAGTCTGGTATTGGCAGTGTTAGCGCTTATCACAATGGCGATAGGCAATGTCATGGCGCTGCGCCAGTCCAACGTAAAACGCATGCTGGCCTACTCGTCTATTGCGCACGCTGGATACATCTTTGTGGCGCTGGCCAGCGGTACAACAGCGGGATACAGCGGGGCGCTCTTCTATCTGCTGGTCTACACCGTGATGAACCTAGGCGCCTTCGGTGTGCTTGCAGCGCTGGAGTGGGACGGCAGGGCCGGACGCAAACAGACGCTTAGCTCTCTTGCTGGAATGGGACTTAAGCGGCCCGTCTTGGGCGCGTCGATGGCGGTGTTCATGTTCAGCCTGATCGGCTTCCCTCCGTTCGGCGGATTCATTGGCAAGTACTACATCTTTGCGCCTGCTGTAAATGCTGGGCTTACCTGGCTTGTGATCATTGGGCTGCTCTTTAGCGCGATGTCCGGCTACTACTACCTACGTGTGATCTACGTCTTCTACATGCAGACGACCGACGATGTGGCGACCGCTGAGCAGGCTCCAGAAGGCGCATTTGCACCGTCTTCGGTGTCTTCGACGGCAGCCATTGCAACGTGCGCCGTGCTGCTGCTCGTGCTGGGCGTGGCTTTCAGCGGCGTGGTTGACGTGACCGAGATGCTCTTCATCCAGGCGGATGCGATGGCCCAGACGCCGTAATATCAGCTCCGCATGCGTCGTTGGTGTTGCGTCGTTGGTGTATCGAGGTATGGACGTGTGAAGGGGGGGATGAGAAAACCATTCACCTGTCGATCCATCCCCACGCCCTTAGACGGAAGGATCTCAACGCCGCTCTTACACATCGGGCGCGGTCCAGTCGCATGAACTTGGTTGTCTCTCAGTTCGCCCCGACAGAGACAGGCATAACGCACCGCACTGATTTCTGGCTCTGCGATGATGGGCCTGAGTAGATCTGACAGGTCTTGGAGACCTGTCAGATCTTTTTAGTTCAGGAGCAAGCCCGGATGCTGACGCTGCGTGGGCTGCATTCTTAAGCGCCCGGAATGCACCATGCGATAGGGCGGCGGCCTGCTCGTACGGCACGTCGTTGCTTAGACCCGAAGTGAGATTCCGAAGATCGGAAGCGATGGACGGGCCCAAGACGTGCCCTGACTTTTCCCCTGTAAACAACTTTTCTCGTGCAAACAGTCGTTGGGAGCCCACAAACCGTTGGGAGCCCACAAACGCAAAACGGCCGGCTCGCGCTGGGCGAACCGACCGTGGGTAGTAGCGGGGGCAGGATTCGAACCTGCGACCTTCGGGTTATGAGCCCGATGAGCTACCAAACTGCTCTACCCCGCGATATTTGTATGTGTGCTGCGCTGTGTTTTCCGTTGCAGCGTAGTAATAGACCCTCGCCCGTTCGCTTTGTTCTCTGTGGTCGTGCGATTCACTACTCTTTTGCAGAGGAACGCGGCATCGACGAAAAATTGATTGCGCGGGTGCAATTGCCGTGTGCATTTGCTACTCTGCGGGCATCGAATCGCTTTGTATCGACTTGATACGTTCCTGACATGGCCGACCTGCATCCCTTTCGTGCTGTACGCCCGCATCCTCCTGCGGTCTCTGACGTGTGCTGTGCTCCCTATGACGTGGTAAGCACAGCCGAGGCACGCAACATTGCTGCGGGACACTCGCGCTCGTTCCTGCGTGTGATTCGGCCTGAGATTGAACTGCCCGAAACCGAGAATCAGTACGACGATGTGGTGTATGAACGCGGCGCGGCGAACATGCAGGCGTTCCTCGAGGCGTCGTACACGGTACGCGAGGAGGCGCCTTCGCTCTACGTGTACCGGGTGGATACGGGCGAGCGCGCACAGACGGGGGTGTTCGGGTGTGTATCGGTAGCGGACTACGACGATGGGAAGATTCTGAAGCATGAGGCTACGCGTCCGGCGAAGGTGCGCGACCGGGCCCGCCATATCGATGCGCAGCAGGCGCATGCCGAGCCTGTCATGCTCACGTATCGCGGCTCGGACTCCATTGATGCGCTGGTTGAGTCGATCACTACGCGTGTGCCGCCGCTCTTCGACTTTGAGGACCAGGCCGCCCGCCATATGCTCTGGCGCATTGAGGAGCCGGCGCGGTGGCAGCGCGCCTTTGAACGCGTGGCGCGCCTCTACATTGCGGATGGGCATCATCGCTGCAAGGCGGCCAGCCGGGTGGCCCGCCGGTATCGCACAGAGAATGGCCAGCCTCCCCCCGAGGCGCAGTACTTTCCGGCTGTGCTTTTTCCGATGCACGAGATGCACATCATGGCCTACAATCGTGTATTGACCGACCTGGATCGCTCGCCCGCGGCGGTGCTCGATGCTTTTGAGCAGGATTACATGCTTGTGCGCAGCGTTGACTATGCGGTGCCTCGCCAAAAGGGACACGTGTGTGTCTATGCTAACGGCGCGTGGCATGATCTTACGCTTCCCCCCGCGCAAGGACCGCGCACCGTTGATACACTCGATGCGGCGCGCCTTACCGATGGGATATTGCGTCCGCTCTTTGGCATCACCGATCCACGGCACGACACACGCATTGCGTACATCGGCGGCATCCGTGGGCCCGAGGCGGTGCAGCAGCGCGTAGACACCGGGGCCGCGGACGTGGGCTTCTCTATGCATCCCACATCCATTGAAGAACTGGTTGCCGTATCTGACGAGGGCGACCTGATGCCGCCGAAGTCTACGTGGTTTGAGCCGAAGCTCATCAGCGGGATGCTCGTGCACACGTTTTAGAATTGGCGCTTTATCAGCTCGTTAGCAGTAGCGTTGCGTGTGAAAATTAGCCTTTCGTAGAGAGCCTTCCCGGGCGGCGTGTCCGATGCTTGTGCGCTTTTACGCATAACAAAACGCGGACGAAAGATCAGTACACAAGCGACATTGGCTTATGCCTGTGGTGATTTCAGGTGCACTGCCTTTCGTTGTGGCCCCTTGTTTTCTCTATAGGCTGACCCTTACTATTTATGTTTACGCAGAGAACGATATCGTATATACCAAAAACACGAATACCGATAACACGTCTGGCCTGCTGGATGCTCGGTGCCGTCTTGATGAGCACTGTACTGACGGGCTGCGACTTGTTCGGCTCGGATGACGAAGAGCCTGCGGTTGATGAGGTTGTCGTTATCGGTACGCAAGTCGATAGCGACTTTCTGAACACCGGGCAGTTTGGTCTGTCAGCAACGCCGTTGGATGCGGGCGGAAGCGCCATCTTGGCAGATGACATTGACACCGAGGTCGATTTGCGTGTAGCGGAAGGCAGCGGTTCGGCGCAGTTGGAGCAGAGCATCGACCTGGTTGCGAGTGTCGAGGTTGATCGTGTGCGGCGCCCGTCGGGCAACGACCTGGCGGTTCCGGTGAACCTGGATGGCAGCGGCAGTATGGCGGGCAACGACCCCGACCGTGACCGCGTGCAGGCTACCGAAGCGTTCTTCGACGAGCTGGAATCGAGCAACGTGACCTTTGAGTCAGCGGTGTTTGAGTTTCCGGGCTTCAGCACCGACCCCGAACTCAATTTCACCTCGCTCTATCAGGACTTTACAAGCGATACAGACCTCTTGCGCGAGGCCACTGATCAGGCAGGCTCCTCAGGTGGCACGCCCATGTGGGAGTCGCTTGACGAACTCATCGAATACTCAGAAGACGAGCGCCCAAACGACAGTTTCGAGAAGGCGATTGTGCTGCTGGGCGACGGGATTCCCAATGCCGGCATCGTGACTCGTGAGGAGGTCTGCCAGGCGGCCAACGATGCCAACTCCCCGATCTACGGCATCGGGTTTGGTCCGGCGTCTGACGTCTCGGAGATGGCCGAAAGTGCTGCGGTAGAGGAGATGCGTCGCATCTCTGAATGCACGCAAGGGACGTACATTGGTGTGCCCGATGAGAACCTGGAAAATGCCTTTGCGGGGGCTTTTGCTGGCATGGCGCAGGGCACATCGCAAGGCTCGCTTTCGTTCAATGTGCAGGTGGAGTCGGGGCTGGAGCAGGTGCAAGAGCAGGGCGTGGAACGCCTGGAAGGCACGCTGCGGGTAACCTCGGGCGGAGAGACGGTCGAGGGTGATTTCCTCTTTGGCGTGCCGGAGGCCAACACCTCAGGCGCGTTCATCTTGCGGTAAACAACGCTATTTGCGCATAAGGATGCGCCTTGTGTGCGGGTAGCTATCCTCAACAAAAAGAGCATGCCCTTTTCCTTCATGTTATGAATTGTAGAAAAAATTGAATCAATTGCCTGGGTATCTACTCCGGAGTCCGGTTCATCCATGAGTACGATCTTAGGTTCCATGGCGATGATGGAGGCAAGTTCAATCCGCTTCCTCTCTCC
>NZ_JAWOAR010000006.1:0-10280 GCF_046498435.1 Longimonas sp.
ACCACGACCGACGTCGAGACGGGCGAGGAGCACATCGTCCTGGACGGTGCGCTCACCGACGCCGTGCGGGCGTCGAGCAGCTTTCCCGGCGCTGAACCCAACCTTTCAGGGTTGACACAGCACTACTGCCGTGTCACAGGTCATTCTGTGGGTTAAACCAAGATGGATACGCGTGCTGTGCCGTCCCCAAAAGTTCCTGCTAAACACCAAGGAGATGGTTCGACTGCGCTCACCATGACAGGCTTCGTGGGAGGGTGATTGCAAGGCAACCATCAAAATGAGGGTTGACAGAGCACTACAGCGAGAATCGAACGCCCACATCAAGCTGAAACCGTCCGATGTCGCTCGCATCGGGCAGTAGCGCGCTAAGCGTGGGCTCTGGCTCCGTGTACAGGCGTATCTGCAAGGGTAGCACAGCGGAATCAGCGACTGCTACACGCATCCAGTATGCCAGGTCTTCACGAAGAGTGCAAGGCTGCGCATCCTGCATAACAAGGGCATACGAGGGCGGTGAGCATGAGATGACGTTCTGTCATTTTCAAGCTGTCAGCCCTTGACTACAGGATGACAGACGACGCTATATTCCTGTCAGACAGGACCTGAAGAGGATGGCAGTCCCTGACGGATAAGCTGTCGTGTTGGCAGAGGAAGAGCCAGTGGAAAGGGTTGGTACAGGGGTTGCATAAGTAGATAAGTGCAGAGTTGAGGGCGATGTCCTCTGCATCCCCCGCTACCCATTCGACACGAACCAAGACAACTGAACGAGGTGATTATTATGACGAACCTTACCCGCACACCGAACCGCAGTCTGCGAACCCTGCAAAACGAAATCGACCAGGTGTTTAACCGCCTGTTTCCCACCAGCGACGAAAACGGGCGTAACGAGAGCACCACGCGCATGTGGGCGCCGCGCACCGACATGGTCGAGACGCCCGACAACTACGAAATTCGCCTCGACCTGCCGGGCCTGTCGAAAGACGACCTGACAATCAACATGCAGGAGCGGCAGCTCACGGTAAGCGGCGAGCGGCGCCACGAAGCCCGCAACGAAGACGACGAGTACGTGCGCGTTGAGCGCGCCTTCGGACACTTCCACCGCTCCTTCACGCTGCCGCAGTCGATTCAGGAAGACAACATTGAAGCGTCGTACCAAGACGGCGTCCTGACGATTACGGTGCCGAAGGCGGAAGAAAGCAAGCCGCGCCAGATTGCGATCCAATAACCGGATCTCAACGCGCACACATCACCTGGTTCTGGAGGTAGACGGATTGCCTCGAATCCGTCTTTAGTGCCTCCACACGCGCTCCGGCGGCCTCACGGCGGCCGGGGCGTTTTTTGTTGCCGTGCTTTGCTGGACCATACTTTGATGCGTTCAGAGGGAAGCGAAGGCCTACGCGCTGCTCCTCCGTCTCGACCGGACCCCCACAAGATGCCAGGTATATCAACGGTGGCATTGTTGCCAAAAGCACATGCCCACCTGCTCATCCATTCCGATACCCCCCATGTCGATTGCGTTCGACCGCCTCGTTTCCGCGTTAGAAAGCCAGCTTCGTAATGGCTTGCCAGGGCCCGAGGCGCAGCAGACCATGGCCCCGCGCTACGATGCGGGTCACCGGCGTCCACCTACCGAATCCACCGACTGCACGAACGCAGGCGTGCTCGCGCTGCTCTATCCGAATGCCCACGGGGTGCCCACGGTCTTGCTCACCGTGCGCCGTAGCGACCTGCCGCACCACCCTGGGCAGATCTCCTTTCCCGGCGGACGCTGCGAGGCGGGCGAGGTGCCGTGCGACACCGCGCTGCGTGAGACGCACGAAGAAGTGGGGCTGTCTCCTGAGGCATCTACCATACTGGGCTCGCTCACCTCGTTGTACATTCCGCCATCCGGGTTTTGCGTCCACCCGTTCGTGGCGGTATGCCCACGTGCGCCGGCCTTTACCGCACAGGAAGCCGAGGTCGAGATGGTGCTGCCCGCATCGCTGCCGCACCTGCTCGACCCGGGTACGCGCACGGTAGAGCCGTGGACGCTCTACGGGCGCAGCATAGACGTGCCATATTACGCGGTCGATGGACACGCCGTGTGGGGAGCGACCGCGATGATGTTGGCCGAGCTCCTACAGGTGGTGCGGCAGGCATCAAATGAGTTCAGCGGACGGGCGGCGTGAGCTATGCGCTGTCGGAGGCATCGGCAGCGATGGGCGTGTGGCTGCGTTCGGCCACAGCGTGCTTCATCCGCTGGTAGATGGCCGAGAGCCCCTGCGTGCGCTGCGCCCCAAGCAAGTCGGCCAGACCTAAATCGCGCAGTGGATAGTCGGTCGCATTGGCCACATCTTCGGGGGCGGCGCCGTCGAAGGCTTCGTGCAAGATGGATACGAAGGCACGTGCGGTGGGAGCGTTGCGCGGTACATCGGCAATGATACGCACGGTGCCGTCGCGTACCTCTGGACGCAGGAAGACCGGCGATTGGCACTCGTGCACCATGTTCAGTCCGGCTTCGCGCAGTTCCTGGTACGCCTCGGGCATTGGCGGCAGCTTGTCGGAGTACTCTAACAGCAACTCCAGTCGGCCATCACGACCGACCATTTGGAAGCCTGCGGCAATATCTTCAAACGAAGCCATAATCAAGACAGAACGAGAGCGAGATTACGATGGAGGTCCGGATGGGACTACTGAGCGGGCGTGGCTGCTTCGGCCTCTCCCTTTTCAATGGGCATACCAACAAGGTTGCCCCACTCGGTCCACGATCCGTCGTAGTTTTTGACCTGGTCGAATCCCAACAGGTACTTGAGCACGAACCAGGTATGGCTGGAGCGCTCACCGATGCGGCAGTACGCAATGGTGGGATCGTTGGGGCTGAGGCCCTCGCGCTGCTGATACAGTTCTTCGAGCGCTTCGCGCGGTTTGAAGGTGCCGTCGTCATCATCCACGGCGTTTGACCACGGTACATTGCGGGCCCCCGGGATGTGTCCACCGCGCATAGAGCTTTCTTCGGGCAGGCCGGGCAGATGCGTAATCTCGCCGCGAAACTCCTCGGGCGAGCGCACATCGACCATGGGGCCGTCTTGCTGCTGATGCGCCAGCACCTCGCCCCGGAACGCGCGGATGGAAAGGTCGGGCGCCTCGGGTACTGGGTACGACACGGTGGGTAGGTCGGGTGCGTCAGTGGTAAGGGGGCGGTCTTCAGCCTTCCACTTCTTGCGTCCGCCGTCCATCACGCGGAGCGATTCATGTCCGTAGAGACGAAAGACCCAGAAGGCATAGCAGGCCCACCAGTTGTTTTTATCGCCGTAGAACACGACCGTAGTGTCGGGGCCGATGCCTTTGGATTCGCAGAGTTGCGCGAAGGCCTCCTCGTCGATGAAGTCGCGCTGCACCGGGTCTTGGAGTTCGGTATGCCAATCGACTTTCACGGCGCCGGGAATATGGCCGGTGTCGTAAAGCAGCACGTCTTCGTTGGCTTCGACAAGCCGCACATCGTCGTCGAGGTGATCTGCAACCCATTCGGTATCGACAAGAACATCGGGGTGGGCATATGTGCTCATGGTGGGTAAGAGGCTTGAGAGAGAAGAGCAAGCGAGCCGCCATGACCCGCAAGGCCGGGCGGATGCAGATACCAATGCAAAAGATAAGACCTCTGGTGCCGGATTGTGTTCGCATGCGTTGGGGCAACGTAACACGCGTTGCGGCTTGTTTACACGGAGGGAAATGGGGGCCGACACATGCAGGCATTTCCATGTCCCTCGGCAGGGTCGTGCTGTGTCAACCCTCATGATGATTCCCCTGCAATGCTCCCCCAACGAAGCCTGTCATGGTGAGCAGAGTCCAGCCCCTGTGGCTCCGACCGCTGTCGTAGGAACCATCTCCTTGGCACGACTACACATATCCTTCCAGATAGGCTACGACAGCATCCACATCGGGCAGGCGGTGCTGGGCGGCGGTATCGCCGGAGCCGACTTTGATGGTGCACGCGCCGTCCACATCGGCAAGGGCCTCGAAGGCATCTTCGTCGGTCACATCGTCGCCGATGTAGACGGGATGGCGGTCGGGATGGTCGGCGGCAATGTCGCGGACGGCGCGGCCTTTGGTATGCTCGCAGTGGCGCAGTTCCACCACCTTTTTGCCCCAGATGGCTTCCAGAAAATCGGGCGCGGTATCGACCCAGGCTTGCAGGCGGCGCTGCGCATCTTCGGGATTTCGCGCCTGGCGGTAGTGTACGGCAAAGGTGGGCGGCTTCGACTCCAGATGTAATCCCTCAACGGAGGGCACATTGCTCTGCATCCGCGAGAGTGCGGCCAGGGTATCCTCATTAAAGGTGGGCGGGTCGGCGTCGTTGGTGGAGCCGCGTTGTGCGCCGTGCAGTCCAATAGCGGGGGCGTTGGCCGGGAAGAGGCGCCCCAAGCTACGCAGATCGCGGCCGGTCACGATCCACAGTGGAAAGCGATCGCGTAGCTTCTGCACCACACCGGGTACCCCGGGATGCGGGTACGCAGCGTCGGGATCGTCGACGATGGGGGCGAGAGTACCGTCATAATCCAGAAAAAAGATCGGGGCGTCAACGCGTGGAGGAGATTCCATAGCAAGAAAGCAGGACAAGTGCGGAGCAGACGAAAATGGGGGCAGGGCACGGCACAAGCATCCCTCTTGAAGGGCGATCCGGGGCCGTTTCAGGTACGCGGGTATGTCTCAGCGACGCTACGCATGCAGCGCATCCAGGAAGCCGCGAGCCCAGCGTTGTACGTCGAGGCCTTCAACGGTAGACTTGAGCGCGTTGAGGCGGGTGGTGCGCTCTTCGGGGCTCATTTCAAGTGCGGTGCGAATGGAGGCAGCGAGGCCGTCTTTGTCGTAGGGATTCACCTGGATAGCCTCGGGCAAGAGGTAAGCGGCACCGGTAAGCTCGCTTAGGATGAGAACGCCGTTCTGGTTGGCCGTGATGAACTCCTGCGTGACCACATTCATGCCATCGCGCAGGGGCGTGATGAGCGCGGCATCGGCAGCGCGGTAGAACGCACACAGCTCAAACTGTGTGTACGTCCGGTACCGGTAATTGACGGGCACCCAGTTGTCGCGGGCGAACTGTCCGTTGATGCGACCTACGACCTCATCCACCTCGCGTTTCAGTTGCTGGTAGGTGTCCACTTTGGTGCGGCTGGGCGTGGCAATCTGGTAGAAGCTGACGGTGCCATGGTAGGCGGGGTTGTTCTCCAAAAAGCGCTCAAACGCTTCCAACCGCGAGAGCACCCCCTTGGTGTAATCGAGCCGATCGATACCAATGACGATGTGCTCGGTGCCCAGGCGCTCGCGTAGTTGCTTGGCTTTGGTGCGCACCTCTTCGGACTCGGCCATCTGCTTAAACCGATCGACTTCGATGCCAATCGGATGCGCCTCGACGCGTGTGGTGTGGCCGTTGTAGTGGACGGTCTGCCCGTCGATTTCGGCGCCCAGAAGGACGCGGGCGCTCTCCAGAAAGTTATCGACGTACTCTTGTACGTGTACCCCCACCAGGTCGCAGGCCAGCATACCGCGCAAGAGTTCGCGGGCCCACGGCAAAATGCGAAAGACCTCCATAGCCGGCCACGGGATGTGCCAGAAGTGCCCGAGCGTGACGTCGGGGCGGGCTTCGCGGATCCACTGGGGGGCCAGCATGAGGTGGTAGTCTTGCAGCCAAATCTGCTCGTCGTCGCGGTCGACCTCGTTGAGCACGGCCTCGGCAAAGCGCCGGTTCACCGAGCGGTAGGTCTCCATGAAACGCGGATTCGGCTCAAAGTGCTGAATCATGTAGTGGGATACGGGCCACAGCACGCGGTTGGCCATACCATAGTAGTAGCCTTCAAGCTCGTCTTCGCTGAGCGGTACGCGGCGGACAGTAAAGTCGGGATCGTCGGCTGGGAAGAGCTGGCGCTCGGGCAGGTCAGGATCCTCGCCCATGCCGATCCAGGCCCCGCCGCGTTGGCGGAGCACCGGAAGCAAGGCGGTGGTGAGTCCGCCGACGGAGGCAACCCAGTCGCCGTTATCGGACTGGCGGATGGGAACGCGGTTGGCAACGACAGTGAGGCTCACAGGTGGGCGGTGCGTCAGGTCAGAAGGACGGCGGGACGGAGGCGGTTTCCGCGTGCGTCTTACGTGGGAGAGTACCACTCATGCGTGGTGCATCTTATGCGTCATGCGTCGGCGCATGTTGCACGGGATGTTGCATCCGCTCATAGTGCATACGATGTTTTACGGCATCCCCAAATAAACACAAACCGGCATTAAGTACAATGAGGCTGCTCGTTCCGGCCACAATCCAGGACCAGGCCGAGGCGTCGGGATCCGCTTTCTTGAGGGTGGCATGGCCCAGCATGCTGGCGCCGGTGCCTACAGCCAGCAGCCCAATGGGGGCTTGCCAGCGCCACCGGGTGTAATGCGAGTTGGCGTCCATAAGAGAGAAAACCAAATTAAGGAAACAAGAGCAATGACATCCTGCCATACCCTGTAGCCACGCGATGCGTTCGTTTCAAGTGGAACGCATTTGTGAAGAGGTTCCCCCTGGTGCGGAAAGCTGCATGGTAAGTCCGCCCGATACGGGGCGGTGCCAGGCGGGGAGCAGGCTGGCTTCGGAGACCGTGTAGCGGTTCATTTCGCGGCGGAGGGGATAGGTGCGGCGCAGTTCGGCAAACGCCTTAGCTCGTTTTTCGAGGGGATGCGAAGCAAGGGCGCGCATGCGGCGGTCGTCGTCGGCAATCGTGTAGGCGTGCTGGGCGAGCGCGTGCCAGGCATCGGTGCGAGGCCAGCGGGCACTGGGCGGGGAAAGGTGCCAGGTGGCGGGGGCGTGCGCGGCCAAGATGTCGTTGGGCTGCCAGGTCGCGGGGCGATCCAGCACATCGCAGAGCGCCTGGTACAGCATGTACGTGCCCCGCACTTTGCCGTCGTAGGCATAGCCTGCAATGTGGGGCGTAGCAATAGCAGCGTCGCGAATCAGATCGGGAGACGGAGCAGGCTCGTTGGGCCACACGTCGAACAGCAGTGCGCCAATGGAGCCCTTGTGCAGTCCGTGCCGAACGGCGTCGGCCTCGATCACGGCACCGCGCGAGGTGTTTACAAGCCAGGTGCCGGGCTGCATGGCGGCTACGACCTCGGCATCGACCAGATGCTGCGTGGCGTGGCGACCGCTTGTGGTGAGCGGTACGTGCAGCGAGATGATATCGGCTTCGTGCAGGAGGGCTTCCAGCGGTACAAACTGGTTGGCATGCTCCGGCTCGTTTTCGGCACGTGGCGGATCGTTGCGAAGCACGCGGCAGCCCAACGCCTCGCATCGGCGTGCCACTCGGCGCCCGGTGTTTCCGCACCCCACTATGCCAACTGTGCGCGTGGGTAAGTCGGTGCCGGTACGTGCAGCATGATGCAAAAGCGCTGTGATTACGTAGTCGGCCACGCTGTCGGCGTTTGAGCCAGGCGCATGAGCAAACGGGATGCTCCGTTCATGCAGGAAATCCTGATCCACATGGTCGGTGCCAATGGTCGCCGAGCCTACAAATTGAAGCGCGTGGTTTTGGATGAGAGAGGCATCCACCTGTGTTACACTCCGCACGAGCAGCACGTCGGCAGCCTGAACGTCCGATGCCGTTATGGCGCGTCCGGGCACCAGTGTTACGGATCCCAACGGGCCAAATGCAGCACGTGCGCATGGAATGTTTTCATCAGCAAGGATGCGGAGGGAAGGCGAAAGAGCCATTGTAATAAAAGCGCTTCGGGTAAAATGTACACATATTCATAATGGAAAACAGGTGCGTTATCACTTTCAAGATTGCGCCAACAGCGCATTAAGGCACCGCTAAATAGAAGCTATTTTACAGGATGAACTTTATAATTAGACAATTATATCTTTGTTTAACATCAGTTTACATAAATTAATTTTGGGAAACCTTGCCCGATAGGCTCTGTTGGTCGCCTTGCCTTGCCCGATGCGCCTTAAAAACGTAACGATCCGTGGCAAAATACCACGATGCGCATCCGTCTTCCATGAAGTCCGCAAGGTGTTCGGATTCTACCCATAGCAGTTGTTTCTGCATGAAAACGTATACGAAAATCGCCTCTACTGGAATTGCCTGTGCATCGCTGGCCTTCATTGTGACAACCGGCGCTCCAGACCTTTCCGCTCACACTTCCTCGTTTACCAACAGCTCCGAGACCAGCACGTCCCCTGCTGGCACAGACAACGCATCCCGCGAGCTTCTCGCCGCGGCTTATGGAGCGCCCGGCGGATCCGCCGACGAGGTGCGCCCTGCCATCCAACATCTTCCTGATGTAGATGATGCGACGCTCTGGCTGGCCCGCGCCATTTTTTCCGAGACAAAGAAGCCGCACGAGCAAGAGCTTGTGGCATGGGTGGTGCGTAACCGCGTTGAAACTGAGTATCGGGGCCAGTCCACCTACCGAGACGTAGTGCTCGACCGAAGCCAGTTTAGCGCATTCAACTATGGTTCGGGCAAGCGTTCATTCTACATCAACCTGGAGCGCGACACGCCCCTCGACAGCTGGCAGCAGGCGTTGCACGTAGCCTACTACGTGCGCCACGCCGACAGCGCATACCGGCCGTTCCACATCTCCACGCGACACTTCTTCAGTCAGGTGTCAATGCCATATCACCAATTCCCGAACTGGGCCAACCAGCGCCAGAAGGTTAACCCCCAGTGGGATATTACGCTGGATGAATGGCGATTCCGGTTCTACGCCAATCTGTCGTAAGACGTATGTGGAGGCTCCGGCACAGGGTTTACCAGCCAATGGTGCCGGGGCTACCCTTGAACGGACCCACCACACGGCTTGTAATCCAGCCACCATAGAACGAGCCGTCCTGCGCATCCACCTGTTCGTCGTCGACATAACAGGCGCCCATGAGGTGAGCGTAGAACGCGACGTAGCCGGCCATGTCCTGAAAGCGTGGTGTGGGATTGGGGTACGCCCAGGCGGCCCGCTCGGCACGCTTTGCATCCACAGTCACATCGTAATACCGCGCGCGGCCTTTAAACTCGCAGTGCGAGGTGCGTGCCGTTTCGTGCAAGACCCTGTCGGCAATGTCGCCAGGCGGACTGTAGTACACCGGCGGGTGGCTCGTTTCGAGTACGCGATAGGAGCGCGTCGTATCTACGATGGTTGCGCCGTTAAACACCACGCGGATACGGGCGTCGGTGCGTTCCAGGCGCGGCGGGCGGGGGTAGTCCCACACCGATTCTTGGTTAGGGCCGGGTTCAATTCGATTAGGCATGGGCAGGAGGCATAAGCATCGTATCCGAAAACGAGTTGATGGCGTCGTGCAGCGGCCGGTCGGTTGTTAGGGGATCCATGGCAGGCCAGTGGTCTGGGGGGGAAGGCGCAGTGCCCTGGGCTTTATCGGCCTGTTGCAGGTGACACAGCTGAAGTGCAGCCAGTGCATGAATCGACAGGATGCGCGCTACATGCGGGGTTTGCTCATAGGCCGTACGCGCAGCCAGTGCCCCCATCGACACGACGTCTTGGTTGCCCCCGTTGGTTGGGATGGAAGCGGTGGCAGTCATCTGGGCGCGCTGGCGCAATTCGGCTACGAGTGCCGTAGCCGTAAGCTGAGCCCCCGCCAGGCCATGCGTGGTGCCGGGGGTCCACGCCAAAAGAGGAGGCGCCCCGCCGTTGTGGGCGGGCGTCAGGAGCACGTCGAGCTGGCGTTCCATGAGCACGCCGATCTGCGTAAGCGCAGCGTTCAGCGCATCAGAGGCGAACGCGATCTGCTGGCCCTGAAAATTGCCGCCGTGGCGTACGCGGGGCGGATTCCCAAACAGCAAGGGGTTGTCGGATACGCCGTTTAACTCGGTTTCGACCAGGCGGGTGGCATATGCAATCTGATCGCGGCACGCCCCCAGCACCTGCGGCGCGCAGCGCAGCGAGTAGACCTCTTGCAGGGCACGGTCGTCGTGGGGCGTGTAGCCTTCGGGATGATTGTCGTTGGTATGCCCCAGGGCAGCAGCACGGATAGCAGCAGCGCTTTGTTGTTGCCCTGCGTGCCCCCGCGCTTCGTGCAGGTCGGCATCGAGCGGGTCGAGGCGGGCTCCAAGCAGACGAAACACCCAGCCGGTGTGGGCTTCGGCATAGGAGCAGAGGCGGCGGGCACGGGCACAGGCCAGAGCAGCGTAGGCTGTCATGAACGCAGTGCCGTTGACGAGCCCGAGCGCATCGCGCGCATCCAGGTCGATGGGGGCAAGGTCGGCCTGCGCCAGGGCCTCGGTGGCGTCAATGCGCGTCCCGTTGGCGCGTAGGCAGTGCCCTTCGCC